>CALGNA010000045.1 GCA_937958795.1 uncultured Bdellovibrionales bacterium
AGGCTTATCATTATATAAGAGGCTTGGGTCATGTGCCGGGTAATCTAGAAGCGGGCAGAGAGCGTACTAAAAGATATTATGCCTATTCAGTAAGAAAGTCTGCTGTGTATATGGATATTGTAAAAATTAGAAGGCCAAATGCAACTGAGGTTGGTCAGTTTGTTGTTATTCCTTTAGAAGAGTCAGATTTTATAAATCAATTGGTTGCGTCCTACAAATCGACACAATGGATGTCTAAAATTAATCAGACAACTATGGACCTTATCCAAGATGGCAAAGCCAAAGCTCTTGCCCTTAAAAAGATTGAAGAAGGCGGTGTATATTTAGAGGAGGAGGCAACTCAAATTACGGGTAAGTATGTTGCTAAAGCGATTGAGTTTTCAAAAGACTACAAAGACTCTATTCAGGGGAATTCGGCTAAAGAAATAGAGCCAAAAGTATTTAAGGTTTCGGGTAAAGAGCTAAGGCCTGAAACTCAGGAAGGTTTGAGAGCTTTCTTCCCAGAGTTTATGGATTTGGTTTTTACTCCAGAGTTTCAAGCTTTTAATGCAACTGTAAGTGAGGCTGCTCATACTCAGTTGGATGCTTTTAATACCCAGTTTGAAGCTGTTAAAGAGCAATTCAAACTTATTGATGAGTCAGATTGGTCAGAGGAAGAAAAAGAAAGTACTAAGGCTAATCTTCAAGAAAAGTATGACGAAGCTGAAACTAATTACAATAGCTTAGCTGCAAGAATTAAAGTTGCAGAATTAGCTGATTTCACTCCTGTATACGATCAATTAGAAATAAGCTTGCCAAAGCTTGAGGTCATGCAGACAAGACTTAATGAGGCTGAAGATTTTGTTCTTTCTCATAAGGACTGGATCTATGGCACAAGTAATGAGAAAGAAGTTTATGATGAGTATATTCAAAAACTACTCCTATTTATGTCAATATCTAGTTCGTATTAATTTGTAAGTTAGTATGAATCATACTTTAAAAGGTCAGAATTATTTTCTGGCCTTTTTTTTGATTTGGACGAGATAAGATTTTTGGGGTTTTATAAATGAAAATTGTATATGAAAATGAATCCTATTATGAAAAAAAATGGAAAGATCATAACGGGCAAGGTTTAAGTTATAAATCATCAGAGTTTGAGTCTTGTGCATTTGATCGAGTTAATTTTACGGGGACTCAATTTTTGTCTACTAATTTCTTAGACTGTAAATTTGAAAACTGTAATTTTTCCAATGTTTCGCTCATAGGTTCGAGATTTGCTAACTGTTCTTTTACTGATTCAAAGTTAAATGGTGTGAATTTTTCAGCAATGCGAGAGGTTTCGGAGTGTAAATTTGAAACCTGCTCAATGAGTTATGCAATTATGGCTGATTTAAAGATGCCGCTAATGGAATTTGGAGAATGTAAGTTATTGGAAGTTGATTTTAGCCGTTCAAATCTAAGTGGGTGTATCTTTAGAGAGTGTAATTTGTCTGGATGCCAGTTTAGTAGGGCAGATTTAAGAGAGGCAGACTTTAGAACATCTATAAATATTCAAATGAATCCAACAGATGTAAAAATTAAAAAAGCAAAGTTTTCGGCTGCTGAAGCTCTTAACTTGTTATCTGCCTTTGATATTGAATTAGATTAAGCAAGTCACCATTAGAAAGTAAATATTTATATGAATACTTAAAGAGAAACTGGGCGCATTTTGGGCAGCAAAATATTTTTAACGCAAAGCGAATAAATAAAAAGACCTGTTTTAGTACTGAATTGGAACTGAAAGCAAAAAAACAGTGTCACTTTGACGCCACACTAAAGTCATACACATTTTCATAAAAGTCAGTTAAAACAATCATGCCAGCGGATGGTCTAGGTTCAAAAAGTCACAAATCATGGAGGATATGTGAGGTTTATTTTAGGTTTCATAATTGCATTCAGTGTTACGTCGATAGCTCAAGCGGTTGAATCAAGTTCAGCTTCTGATAAAGCGCCCAAATTTACTTCTTCAAATTCATCTCCTTTATTTCAGTCCATGCTTGCTGGACATAAGACGTTTAAAGATGCAGGTCTTAGTTTTGCATTTGATCTTAGCAATAATATGAATTTGTATAACTTGGATAATGCTAGAAAATCCCGTGGTTGGACTTACGATTTTAGCTTAAGCAAAAAGTTTTTAGAAAATTATACAGCTAATGTCAGGCTTTTTGTTGATCAAGATCAAAGAGAGCTTGATGTAAAAGAACAAGTTAAGATTAGAAGTTACGGTGTCTTTGGTTCTGGTGGATTAACAGTTGGATTCTCTAGAAAAGCCTTTGAGATTGGTGAGTTTAAGTTAGCACCTTCTGTAAGATTTCCGATTCCTGTTGGCCGTGAAATGAGTGATCGTCAGGGGTTACAGTTTGGAATTATTCCAGGGCTAAGTCTAAGGGCCCCTTCATCTTGGTTAACAGACAAAGTCAGTTTGGGTTATAGCTTTAGAGCCTTTTTTGCAGACCATAGATATACAGTAACCACAAAGGGTGCTGCAAATTTGCCTTATAAAATTGTTCACGGAATTTCTCTAGGATATAAACCATTTAAGAAGTTAGGTGTTAACTTTAGTGCTAACCACGCTCCTTCTTGGAATTATAATAATAATATAAGAGCGCTCTATTTATTTTCAACATCAATAGATTACACAGTAAATGATATGTTCTCCATATATGCCAACTTTATCTCAGCTGGAGATGTTGTTGCACCAGATGGCAATAGTTTTGATGTAGAGCTTTATGGACAAAAAGGTTCGACACTTTATTTAGGGGCAACTCTAAGTATTTAAAATTTAGTTTTAGATAATTTAAAAAGTTATTTTTTTATAAAACAAAAATTCACCTAAGGAGGGGGAATGACTACAACGGGGTTAAGGCAGTTTAGGATAGCTGTTTTATTTTGCGCAAGCTTACTCATATTTGGTTGCGCAACAGAGAGAGATGCAAGAATTCCTGATGGTGCTTTGAGGGAAAGTGCAATCGGTATTTCTAATATACAGGGGGCAAGAATATTAGTTGAGACGGAAACGGAGCAACATGTTCAAGCATTGAGTGCAGAACTAGCAGATTTTCAAGATCGCCCAAGCGTTGTTGTTAAATCACATAATGCTAATAAAGATGCCACTCCATTTGTAGAGGGTTTATACTTTGAAGGGACTCCTGGCGAGACCTATGAGTTGGTTTTACAGGTAACAAGTAAGGCTTTAACTGTATACAGAGTTGTAAACGAGGGTGAGAGCCTTTCAGCAATTCAATCAGGCATAGTTGAGTCCGGACAGATTCTGTTTGGAGAGCAAGATACGAATATGTATATTCCTCTTTCTCAGCATTCAGTACAACAGTATGGTAAGTGGACAAGAACAAGAAATGATCTTGAAGAGCAAACAAACTCTTTACGTTTAGTTGAAGTTCCTTTTGATGAAGCTACTATTGTTGCTATTGCGCCTGTTCCTGAACAAAGAAAACCTATTTCTTTGCTTCCAGATGGTGCATTTAGAGATAATGCTATCGCGAGCTCTAAAATACAGGATGTACGTATTTCTGTAAGAACAGCTCAAAAAGCAATTAAAAAAGTTGAAGATTCTGATCTAAGAGCTTACCAAGAAAAGCCCACAGTTCGTGTTGCTGCTCATGATGCTCCAATTGAATTAGCACCATTTGTTAAAGATTTAGCATTTGTTGGGACTCCTGGTGATTCTTATGAATTGGTTTTAAAAATTAATAGAAAATTTTTGACTGTTTTTAGAAAAGTTAAAGATGATGAGAAAATTTCAGCAGTAGATGCTGGTATTATTGAATCAGGAATTGAGTTATTTGGTGATAAAGATACGGCTCAGTATATTCCAATCTCTCAGCATCCTGTTCAAAGTTATGGACGTGTTGTAAGAAGTAGAAATGATATTGAAGAAGCTACAAATGTCTTAAGAATTCAAGAAGTGAGCTGGGACCAAGCGACTATTGTCTCTGTTGTTCCAGTTCCAGAAAGAAGACAGCCGATTTCAATTTCTCCTGATATTAATGAAGATTTTGAAGAATATTTTTTAACAGATAGAATCAATGGGATGGTTACAACTGCTTCTGACTTACAGAAGAAGCTAAGCATCTCTGTTGGTGTTGATGGAAAAGACGATGCTCTTTATACAGTTATTAATGGTGATAAGTTAGATATTTATACTGTTACAACTTTAGAGAATCCTCAAATCAATGAAACGATGAGGCTTGAATTTGAGGCAGGAAAAGAATTTCCTGAGCTTCTTAAGTGTCCAGCTTCTGTGACTTCTGCCCTTACTAGTGTTGATGCAGAAACATGTGTGTTGCTTTCCTCTTACTATGTTGGCTTAAGTCATGTTGTTGCTGAAAGAGAAAGAGTTGGGGATATTGATTCCTTTTATGGTTCTAGAGTTATTTTCAGAGCATCAACAGATGGTGAAAATTCTAGTATTGTAAGAATCACTCGTAATGCTGAGCCTACCTATGTTTGGATACCAAACAGGGGGAGAAGAATTCAAGTTGGCGATTATTCAGCTAAAGAGTTTATGTTAATGAGAACTCTTTTAGACTCTCCTTCAAACTTTCCTGTTACTTTTCCTGGATCTCAAGGTCCAACTGAAATTGTTAAGTTTAAGTTTTTAGAAGATAGAATTGATATTGAAAGAGCGGATGCTTTAACGAACAGGCCGACTACAAATAGTATTGATAAAGAAGTTTTGATGTCTTTTTCTACAAGATATTTTAAAGAAGTTTTTTATGATACAGAAGGTAGGGAGATCACAAATGGTCGTTGGATTCAGACATCTCATAGAGATAAAGAAGCCATTGCATTTTTTGATTGGGTTGAGAACTCAACGCCAACAACTTTATCTCCATTAAGTTATTTTGGTATTGGTCGTTGTTTCCAAGGTGGAAATAATGGAAGTATCATTAGTGATCTTAAGAATAAACCTGAAGAAGGTATCTTAAACTTTACATTAGAGTCTAACTATTCGGTAAACCCTAATATTAGATGTTACTCTGGATATTTGTCTGGTAGTTTTCAGTCGTACTTTTATCAGGGACAAGCAACTTATGCTTTTAAAGAGCGTATTTCATTTAAAGAGTACGATGCTATGGAAAAAGATTCCAAAGCACTAACTCAGACAATTACAGCAGCAAATATTCCTTATGAAGCTCAAAAAGCGATGAAGTTTGGAACATTTACTTTTGATAGAACAAACCCAACTGAAAATGGTTTTTCTGGAATTATAGGAACCCAAGATCATTATTCTATGTTGCATGATTTTACTGATGGTAAAGTTCTGACTTATTATTTAGGTGGAACAGAAGGTGATAGAGATCAAGAAGCTATTATCCAAGCAACTCGTGAAGTCATTGAAGATTGGAACGAAGCTTTTCATAGAGCATTTAAAGGGACTGAGCTAGAACGTACGGGTCATTATGTAGAGCTTAAGGTTGATGGTATTGACGTAGAGCCTGGTAAATTGGGTGATCTAGAAAGAAACTATATCTGGTGGGTCCAGAAGGAATATATTTCTGGAGTCCTAGGGATTGGTGGTCCAAGTCCAAGTCCAAGAACAGGTATTATTCATACAGCTAACGTAACAATGTATGGTGGAAACCTTAGGAGATTTATAGAGAGCTATAGAAGAAGAGTTGTAGCTCAGACGAACTATAGGGTTAAAAAAGAAGAGGTTTATCAGGCTGCACTTGCGGAACTTGAGGCAACATTAGCTGAGCAAGCTGCTGCTGCGGAGGTTCCAGTAACTGTAGACCCTGCAAGTGCACCAGCAGAAGCTACTCCAGGTGAAGCCGATCCTGCATTTGCTAATTTCTTAAACTTTTTAGAAGATAATTCTGAAGAGCTTGATGAAAATTCAAGTGATGAAAAAGAGTCTATTTTAAATGCTGCTTTGAATGAGGTTTATAATAAGAGTCGTTTAGCTGTCTATAAGGCCCAAGCAAGTAGTGTAGACCAAATGAAAAATGTAGGTCTTAAGCTTTCAGCATCTGATCTTGCGCCAAATATTGAGGCAGCATCTTTTCAGAACAGACTTAGTAGAACAACTTTAGATTCATTTGCAAAAACTCGTAATTCAGAAAGAGTATTTGATAAGGGTTTTTATAAAAACCCACGCGTTGAAGCTTTCTTTGGAGAAGAGTTAGGACAAAAAGAAGCATGGTTGCAAAAGATTTTTGATTTTGCATCTGAACAGGGTGATTTACATAGTGGATCTTCTGTAGAAGCCTATGCTTTATCTATTCTTCCTGAGTTTATGCCTGAAATAGTAAAAGGCTTAAAAGACAAAGGGCAAGGTCTTAGAGATCGTGCTGTTGAGTTAAGTATGCAGTC
>CALGNA010000046.1 GCA_937958795.1 uncultured Bdellovibrionales bacterium
TTCAAGTTATTCTTAATAAGTATGTAATGATGCAAAAATCAAATTTCGGAGGATCCTGCACTCACCAAGATAAGGAGAGATCTGAAACCAACGGTTTGGCTTGTGATACAAGAGATTCTGAAGTTATACTCACCCCGGTAAGGCGACCCGCAGTAACAGCTGCAGAGGGTTATATACATTTATCAGTTGAAGAAATATTAAAAATTCCTTATGCGATAGATAATTTTCTTTCTAATGTTAGGGCTGCTTGTGTTGCTAAAAATGCAAACTGTAATATTAATAAAAATATTTTGAGTTTTGATGAAGGCAGGCAAGCGGCATATGAGTTGTTCTATCCTGGTAGAGAGATGAGTCCAGAAGTGAGCAAGAGTCTAAGGGAACTTGCAACTCTTTGTTATGATTCCCCAAGTTATGATGAGGCCGTTTGTATAGCCTATACTTTAGGGACTTCTAGTCTTTGGACTATCAATTAAGTAAAGTGAGTTGTTAAAATAATGAATACCATCTTCTAGATTGTTTTGTTTTATTAAGGGTTTATGGGTTCTAAAAATTGGACTTCTCAATAGCATAAACCTCATGTAAATATAAAGAGAAAACAATTATTTAAGGAGATCTGACCTATGAAATCTATTAAAATTCAAGGCTTAGCTATTTGTGCTGTTCTAGGGGTGTTTCTTCTATCTGGTTGCGGAAACCGTGCTTTTGTAAAGGGTGAGTATGATGGAGATGTCACTTCAACGAATTTATTAAATGATAAGTGGTCTGAAACAGATATGCAGAATTCAGTTAAAGAGCTCGTATTGGCTTTGTCACAAAGTCCAAGTTTTATGAAGATAAAAGGGCGTCGTCCTGTTATAATGGTAACTGGATTGAAAAATCAAACAAGTGAACATATTGAAACTCAAAGTATTATGGACATGTTTAGGGTTGAATTGATGCAATTAAGACCTGTTTCTTTTGTAGATAAACAGGCAAGACCTGATGTTGTTGAGGAATATGAGTACCAACAAGGAATGATGAGAAAAGATACCCAAAGTGGGCCAGGTAGTCAGATTGGTGCAGACTTTATTTTAAATGGTAATTTAGCATCCAATGCACAACAAGCTGGACGAGATAAAACAGTTTATTACAAATTAACAATGAACCTTACAGATTTGAAAACAAATCTTATAGAATGGGCTCAATATAAAGAAATTAGAAAGTTGTATAAAAAGAAAAGAATTAGACTCTAGTGATGCAAGAAAAAATGAATTGTTTTTTTTACTTAATAAAGCTCCTTTCTGGGGCTTTATTTTTATTTTTAGCAGTTGTGATGTTGAGTTCGTGTCAAAGTATGCGTCCTCAAGAAATGATTTCGAGATTATCACAAGGTGACCCTAGTGCTTTTTCATATTTAGAAAATCTTGCTAATAAAGAAGGGCCATTACAAGCCGTTCATACTTTAAATTATGGTTCAGCCTTGTTTTTTTTTAAAGACATAGAGAAGGCATTACCTATATTAAATAGAGCAGACCAGTTGATAGAAGATCATGATTATTTTTCATTTTCTCAGAGCTTGGGGGCATTCTTTCTTTCTCGTAATCTTAAATCTTATCGGGCTACATTAGACGAGGTTCTTGTTCTCCATAGTTTAATGACTCTTGGATACTTAATGAAGGAAGACTTCGAAAGTGCTGCTGTAGAAGTCAGAAGGTTAAATGAAATTTTTAGTGTAGCAGATGAAAAAAAATACTCCAAAAGTGAGTTAGAGCCTTCGACTAGAATGTTAATGTGGTTGGTTCTAAAAAAATATGGTGATCAAGACAACGCAAAGGTTGCACTCAATAAGGCTTTATCTGGTTTTTCAAAATATGGAGGCTCTTGGAGTCCGAAGTGTTCGTGGAAAGAGATTTCTTTTGTTCCTCAGTTTAAAAGTTGGGTTCCGCATTATTATTGGAATCAAACAGGGACGCACTCAGGTTATATGGCTCAAAATTATCACTCTGGAGGGATAAGTCCTAGTCTCTATTTGGGGACTAAAAAACTATCTCAAGTTTATGGTAAAAGAGCTGAGTTTAAATGGGAAATTGCAGATGTTTTGGCTAAAAGGATGAAAAAAATTGAAGCCAGTATTCAGGCTTCTGAGGCCTCGCGTTTAGCCGCCTACTCTGTTGTAGAAAGTAACGCCAAAAAAGATACTTCAGTTATGGATATTTTTAAATTACTGTTAGTGCATCCATTTAAGGATAACAGAATTGTTTACTGGTCACTCCTACCTGAAAAGATAGAAGTGGTATGTGGCAAATAGAGACTAAACTTACTGAGTGGGAATTCTAAAGTAAACATTTGCCATTAAGAGGTAAGAGTTACCAATAATATTTTGTTCACCAATAGGAAAAGTGGAATCAGTTTCCTCAAAACCAAGTTGGTATTGCCCGAGCAAACCAAAGCCTAAGAAAGGTGAGATATCAAAGTCTATTGATCCACCCAAGTAGAGCCCAAATCCTGTTTTATCTGACTTGAATGTGCCTATGTTTTTTTCAGCAAAATGAATTTGGGCACCTGCGCGTGCATAAAAAGAAACCATATCAATTCCATCAATTAGGTAGCTACCACCTAAACTAATTTGTGAATGTTTATAGGCGTTGGCTCCGTCTTCATGATCATTTAATATATAACTAAACTCTGCTGTGATATCATCAACAACAAACATTCTAAGCTGGCCACCAAATCCAATCGTATTTGGATCGTGATCAAACGTGTTTCCAGTTAGGCCAAATTGCCCAGCTAGGAAGCCAAGTTGAATTTCTCCAGCTTCAGGTACATCTCCATGAGAATAAAATCCTATAAATAGGCTTAATAAAATAAAAAGATTTTTTTTAAATGCTATGATTAGACTCAAGGGGAACCTCACAGTTTAAGTGTAAATATTTTGAAACTCTAAGTAAGTTAAAAAAATATAATTCAAAAGGCAACTGTGGGACTTGGATTAAAGAGGTTTGGATTTAAATTTATATGTCCAAACGCTTGGCTTGTGAAGTTGGAAGATCAGGAAGTCCTCCTACTTCAAAATCATCTGCACTCTGTTGAATAGACTGTGAGGCAGCGTGAGCGACTCTCTTTTCTAAGGTTTGTTTCATTTCTTCAAAGTTACTTTTCGATTTATCTTTGCTTTGTGGGTTAGGAGAAATATCTAAGGTTTGAGTTTGTTGAATGTGGTATTGGTCCTCGGGAAAGGCCCCAAGCTTAGCTAGAAAACTAGAAATACTACCATTCCCATTTCGAATAATATCTTTAAGGGTTGTAAGGGGTGCAAAGTGAGCTGCCTTCTTTTCGGCTTCAAAAATAATTTGCGTTAGTGTTGCTGCAGTAATATCATTTTTTGTTTTATTGTCGATAACGACAACGTCCTCATCTGCTCTTATCATTTTGGCTATATCATCAAGGGTGACGTAACAGCTCTGTTGAGTGTCGTACAACTTTCTATTTTGGTAACGTTTAACGATTTTAGGACGATTGACATTTGAACTGCTCTGATAAAACTGACTCACAAAACCTCCCTTAAGCTATAAAATTTCCCTCCAAAGGCCCTTTGTATGTATTTCATACGCGAGTTTGGCCCCCAAGCGTCATGAAAGTAGCGGGGATCGACATTCGGTGTCAAGGATGAGAGATCTGGCTTTTGGGCCAGTTAAGAGTCAGATTTAAAGCTGCCTGAATTTTTTGTAATGATAACAGTAAGATAGGGGATTGGGTTTTTGATTCAAAATTATCGAATAGGATCTATAACAATTTTTTTAGCTTTTTTAGTTTTGGTTGGTTGTCAGTCAAAACTTATAAAAAGGGATACTCCAAAACCCGGGCTAGACCTTTCAAAGTTAGATCAACATTGGGCAGGTAAAATAAGATTTGAATCTCCAAAGAAAACACATACGGGACGTTTTAAGTATACTGAGCATGGACAGGAGTCTTATAGTCTTGAAGTGAAGGATTACTTTGGTCTTATTCATGCCGCTATTGGGTGGGCCTCAAAAGAAGAGAACAGGTTTGTTTTGCTTCTGCCTCTTCAAGATAAGGCTTATGTGGGGTCCTACCAAGAGTTACTAACATTCTCGCATCCAACTGTGCCTGTTGTGTTTAAACACTTTCAGATGCTGATAAAAGGGCAATTATCAAATGAACATAAGCCATGGGTTTGTGAAAATAAAAACAGTTTAACCAATGGGAGCTGTTATATTCGGTCTAAAATATCTCTTGTAAAAGCAAAATGGGAAGAGCCACAAGTAGAAAAGGGCTCTATTTTCATTCAAAAAGATAAAGAGACTCAAATAGAGCTTACAATGTCTTCAGTTTATTCTGAACCCATGAAGTTTTGGCCAAAACGCCCAGATATACCTAAGTCTTATAAGCTTATTTACTTAAAAAAAAACAACTAGAATAAATTAAAATTAAAGCTTTTCCTTTGTGTGTAGCTATTTGCGACTGTCGTGTTACAGGACTAAAGGCTAAAGCTGTCTTGAAATGAGACTGATAGAGGCCGAATAAGTCTTCTGAATTTGTGATTTTTTATAAAAGGCGAGATAATCAAAGTGTAGACAGGGAGGCTCTATGTCAGGAAAAAAAGATTGGTCAGCTCTTATCACAGAAATAGGTCATAACGAAAAATATCAGGATCTAAATTGGAGCGGCACTTTTTTTGACTATTTAAACTTAGTCCGCGCAAATCCCAAAATAACAAGAAATGCTTTTCAAAGACTTTATGACATTGTTATGGAAAAAGGATCTGAAAACTATATAGATGCTAAAAAAGAAATGGTTCACTACAAGTTTTTTGATGATGAAGACAATAAAGGCAAAGATGCTGTTTTTGGACTCGATATTTCTTTAATGAAGTTAGTGAATGTTTTAAGGTCAGCAGCTTATGGCTATGGGACAGAAAAAAGAGTGATCTTACTTCATGGACCTGTAGGTAGTGCAAAGTCTACAATTTGTAGATTATTAAAAGCTGGAGTTGAAAACTATTCCAAGACAGATAAAGGCGCTTTGTATACCTTTGATTGGGTTGATCCAAAGGGTGAGATTCAAGAGATTCTAGGAGAAGGTCAAAGTGTTTTTGAAAGCCCTATGCATGAAGAACCATTGCTTTTATTACCAGTAGAAATGCGAGAAAAACTGGTTGTAGAGTTAAACAGGGGCGCAAAAGGTGATTATAGAATCAAACCAGAAGGCGAGCTGTGTCCACCTAGTCGGTTTATATTTAGCAAGTTGATGGAAAAGTATGAAGGTAATGTTAATCAAGTTTTAGGCCACGTAAAAGTGAAAAGGCTGATTTTAAGTGAAGCAGATAGAATAGGGATTGGAACCTTTCAGCCTAAAGATGAAAAAAATCAAGATAGCACTGAGTTAACAGGTGATATTAATTATAGAAAAATTGCACAGTATGGTTCGGATTCAGATCCTAGGGCTTTTAACTTCGATGGTGAGTTTAATATAGCCAATAGAGGATTGATTGAATTTGTTGAGGTTCTAAAGTTAGATGTGGCTTTCCTGTATGATTTACTGGGAGCCTCTCAGGAACATAAAGTTAAACCTAAAAAATTCCCGCAAACTCATATTGATGAAGTTATTATTGGGCATACGAATGAACCAGAATACAGAAAGCTTCAAGACAATGAATTTATGGAAGCTTTACGTGATAGAACAGTTAAAATTGATATTCCATATATTACTAAATTAAAAAATGAAGTCGCTATTTATACAAAAGATTTTAATAATAAAAAACTTCGTGGAGTTAGCATTGCTCCTCATACAATTGAAGTAGCAGCAATGTGGGCACTGCTAACTCGTTTAGAGAAGCCAAAAAAAGCAAACTTAGATCGCTTATCAAAGTTAAAGCTTTATGATGGAAAGTATATTCCTGGCTATACAGAAGACAACGTTAGAGAACTTAGAAAAGAAACAGTAAGAGAAGGTCTAAGTGGTATTTCTCCTCGTTATATTCAAGATAAAATCTCAAATGCAATTGTCATGGCTCAACAGGGAAACAAAGGTTCAGTTAATCCCTTTATGGTTATGAATGAATTAGACTCAGGTTTAAAAAGTCATTCGCTTATTTCAAATGAAGAAGTGAAAGCAGATTACAGAGAGTTGTTAGCTGTAGTAAAGCAAGAGTACGAAGAGATCATAAAAGCAGAAGTTCAAAGAGCAATTTCAGCTGATGAAAGTGCTTTAACAAGACTATGTGGAAATTATATTGATAATTTAAAAGCTTATACTCAAAAAGAAAAAGTTAAAAACCCGTTTACAGGACAAGATGAAGAGCCTGATGAAAGGCTGATGAGGTCTATTGAAGATAAAATAGAAATCCCAGAATCTAGAAAAGATGATTTTAGAAGAGAGATTATGAACTATATTGGGGCTCTTTCTTTGGATGGTAAAAAATTTGACTATAAGACCAATGAGCGACTCAGGAAAGCAATAGAACTTAAGCTCTTTGAAGACCAAAAAGATAGTATTAAACTAACTTCACTTGTTACGTCCGTAACAGATAAAGACACTCAAGAAAAAATAGATATTGTAAAGACCAGATTGATAAAAGATTTTGGATACGATGAAATATCAGCTACGGATGTTCTACATTATGTAGCAAGTATATTTGCTAGAGGTGATGTTAAGGACAAGAGTTAATTTTGAGTATTAAAAAAGATCATAATAGGTTTAGAGATATTGTTAAGGGGAGAATTAAAGAAAATTTTCAAAAATATCTTACACAAGAAGAAATGATAGGGAAACAAGAAAAAGAATTTGTTAAAATCCCTATTCCAAGAATCAAAATTCCTAAATTTAGTTATGGTCCGAAGCAATCAGGTGGCGTTGGTCAGGGGCAAGGAGAGGCAGGAGAGGGAACAGGAGAGGCTCAGTCAGAAGATGGCAAAGCCGGAAACTCTGAAGGTCAGCATTTAACAGAAGTCGATGTTTCAATTGATGATCTAGCAGAAATTTTATCTGAAAAACTGGAGCTTCCTCGAATAAAGCCTAAGGGCCAACAAAAGATAACATCTGAGAAAACTAAATATACTGGGATTGCACCGATAGGACCCCCTGGTCTTAGGCACTTTAAAAGAACTTATAAAGAAACTCTAAAAAGAAGTATTGCAACAGGGACATATAGCGCAAAAAATCCAGTTCTTTTGCCCATAAAAGCAGATTATAGATATAAATCTTTTAAAGTGGTTGAGGAAAAACAAACCCAGGCTGCCGTAATTTATATTATGGATGTCTCTGGTTCTATGGGTAAGGAACAAAAAAAAATTGTTAGAATGACATCTTTTTGGATAAATACATGGCTTAAACATAATTATAAAAATATAGAAACTGAGTTTATAATTCATGATGCTGCAGCAAGAATAGTAGATGAAGAAACATTTTTTTCAACCAGTGAATCAGGCGGAACACTTATCAGTTCAGCTTATAAAATTACAGAAGAACTTTTAAATAAAAAATACAAAACTTCAGAATGGAATACTTATGTATTTCAATTTAGTGATGGTGATAACTGGAGTGGGGATGATACAAAAATTTGTATTGAAACATTAAAAAAATCTTTTTTACCTTACGTTAACTTATTTGGATACGGGCAAGTAGAGAGTCGTTATGGAAGCGGACAGTATTTAAAAGATCTAGATAAAGAATTTGATGGGCAAGAAAATTTGGTCACAAGTTTAATTAAAGATAGAATGGGAATAATAGAAGCTATAAAGGCATTTTTAGGAAAGGGAAACTAATCTATGATTAAGTTGCCTCAAAATCTAGTTGAAGTACAAAAACAGGTGATACAGGTTGCAAAAAAATGTGGTCTTGATTTCTACGATACTGTTTTTGAGATGGTAACTTATGAACAAATGAATCAAATTGCTGCTTATGGAGGTTTTCCTGTTCGGTACCCTCATTGGCGTTTTGGTATGGAATATGAGCAGCTTTCTAAAAGTTACCAATATGGTTTGTCCAAAATTTATGAACTCGTGATAAATAATGACCCTTGTTATGCTTATTTGCTAGAGGGTAATTCTTTTGTTGATCAAAAACTTGTGATTGCACATGTGTATGGTCACTGTGATTTTTTCAAAAATAATATGTGGTTTTCCCAAACTAATAGAAAAATGATGGATGTTACAGCAAACCATGCGACACGTATTCGTAGATATATGGATCGATACGGAGTAGATGAAGTTGAAAACTTTATTGACTGTTGTTTGAGTCTTGAAAATCTTATTGATCGTTATAGTCCATATGAGGCTATAAGCTACGACTTGAGCAAAACAGAAAAAGAAGAATCATCAAATATTAATAATAAAATTTTTTCTGACTTTAGATTAAAAACTTCTAATCCTTATATGGATCGGTATATAAACCCTCCAGAAATTTTAGAACGAGAAAAAAATAAATTTGATCAGAAAAAGAAAGAAGATCAGCATTATTCGTTTGAAAAAGATGTTTTAAAATTTTTGATTAACGAAGCTCCACTTGAGAGTTGGCAGCAGGACGTTTTAACGATCATAAGAGAAGAAGCCTACTATTTTGCTCCTCAAGGTATGACAAAAATTATGAATGAAGGCTGGGCTAGTTATTGGCATTCTAAGATGATGACGGAACATTTATGTACAGATGCTGAAATTATAGATTTTGCTCAAGCACACAGTGGAACCATGGCTATGTCACCAACTGGGTTTAATCCCTATAAGGTAGGGATAGAGTTGTTTAGAGATATTGAAACGAGATGGAATAAGGGGCAGTTTGGTAAGGAGTGGTCTGAATGTAATGATGTACAAACTAAAAAGCATTGGAATACTCGAGCTGGAAAGGGCAGAGAAAGAATCTTTGAAATAAGAAGAGACTATAATGATGTAACATTTATTGATGAGTTTCTGACAGAAGAGTTCTGTGTTGAAAACAAAATGTTTGTATATAAGTTTGATAAAAAAACCAACCAATTTGTTGTTGATACACGTAATTTTAAAGCTATAAAGCAAAAATTACTTTTTCAATTAACTAATTTTGGGCAGCCGACTATTCATGTTGCCGATTCAAATTTTGAAAACAAAGGTGAACTCTTGCTCTCTCATGCATTTGAAGGAATAGAGCTTCAGCCTGACTATATGAAAGAAACATTATCTAGATTAGCTCAAATTTGGAAAAGACCTGTGAATTTAGCTACAGTTTTAGATGAAAAACCACACCTAGTAAAACTCAATGAGGAAGGTTTTCATTTTAAAGAGATAAATACAAAGTAGATTCAGACATTTAAAATCTTAAGGCAGTCTTCTAAGGCTTCGCAAGACATAAAAATAGGTAGAAAGATTAGCAAAAAAATCAAAAGCAAAAAAGAGTTTTTCCTCTCTCACTAGATCTCTTTTTTCTCTAACTTGGCCATATTCGACAATAGTAAATACTCTTTGATCAGCAGAAAGAGCTCCACTAGTCACACTTCTTTCTTCGTTCATGAAGTATTCAAGAATACCATAACTTCCTAAAACGCCAAATATTGGCATACACACTTGAGCTCCAATGGGTCCAAAAATAGCAGTAGGGATGACACAGATGAGGAGTGAGCCAAAACTAATGCCTACGACACTTGCAATTTCAATGCTTACATCAGACCAGGTGGCTTTTGAGTAAAGCTCTTTTCTGATGCTGTTGAACTCATGATTGACCTCTCCAGGAAATTTTGTGCCAGTAGGGTTTGTTATTTGTTCATAAGGAGTTCTTTGTCGGAGAGGATCTATATTGTTCTTGTATTTATCTTGAAGCGGAATAAGTTCTAGATTTTGAAAGCCTTCTTTGAATTTTTTAATTATTATTTGTGATAAAGTATACCCACTTAAAAAATTAGGTCCTTCATTAAAGTTGGGCTGTGAAAACTCAGTAAATTGTTGAGATTGCCAGATAAGAGAATCAAAATTTGATTTGTGAAAACCTGTGTTCAAAATAACTTTTCTGTATTTATAAAAAGGAAAAACGTGAGGAATTTGACTGGGACTAAATGTTTTTTGTATGGCAGCTAAGCTATTAAAAGCAGGATTTGCATAGGGATGAAGGGTCCCTTTGAAACTATTCCCCATTGTCGTATCGGGCATGTAAGTTAGGTAATTGAGCATATCATTATCTATATAGTTCTTGTATAATTTATTGGCTTTATTGACTCGCTTTTCAGCATGTTCTTTCATTACCTTATAGGCATTTAAATAGTTAGTTGAAGAATACTCGGGCCCTTTGGTGTAATGCAGAAATGGCAAAAATTCTAGTTCAAAACCTGTATTATAAAGTGAAGCTCTTTGTTTTAGATAAAGGGATAAGCATTCAACAAAGGCAGACTTATAAAACTGTTTATCAATTTGGCTGTTATCTGGAGGGTTTAGATAGGGGTTATTATTAACAGTTTGTTGTCGGTTAGAGTTGAGAGCATCTCTATTCACTTGATCAATAAGTTGAACACTTTGAGCAGGGCTAATTGAACCTGGGCTTAGGTTTATTGGCGAGTAATTATAAGGTCTAGAGTAAGTTTCTGGGGATTTACAGTTATAAAGTCCTCTATTGAGAGCTACAGCTAAATCATCAAAATAACTCAGGTCTAAATCAGTTGGGTCGTCATGAATAGGTCTTGAGGCCTTAGGGTCTGGCAGTGAATCACCTTTATATTCATTACCGTAATGGACTAAATGCCAGGCTTTATAGGCTTCAAGTGCTTCATTGGCATAAACAGGATCAAGATCTAGGCTTTGAATATAAGCCTCTTCGTCTGTTAACGGGTGGTAAGGATTGTTATGAGTTAAGAGCTCTGGCCTTGGGTCATAAGGTTCTACACCTGGGAGATTAGAGGGGAAGTTGTAATAAGGATTAGAAGCAAGTCGGCTATTGAGCGATGTCTGATTGAGTCGTCGAGTTCTAATGAGTTCTTCTGTTTCTTGATTAAAACTTATAACCTGTTGAACTATTTCTCTTCTGCTTTGTTTGGGGTCTTGGTTTTTGGATAAAAAATCTGTCGCAATTTTGTCATAATTAAAAGTGGTATTTTGCATGAGTTGTTTAATGAAAGTTTTTTTTGTTGTTTTAATGATGAAGTCTTCATTGGTATTGTGGATACTTGGACATAAATCTAAGCTGGCTCCAAATCTTTGAAAGATATATTTTTTATAAAAATCAGGGCTTGGAATTCCTGTGCATTCTTGAATTTTCTGTTCTGATGCGCGTTTAGGGTCATTACATGCGCAGCTAAATTTAAAAGAGGACATAGCATAGTTTAAGTTTTCTTTATAGTGGTAAAGGCTTAAAAGGTTATGCATCTCAATTCTAACTAGCTTGTCATAATAGGGTAAGTTTGAATTCATGAGTGCATGCATGAAGTTAGAGTTTTTTTCTCGCTCTTTGTTAAACTCTGTTTGTGTTGCCCCTATAATGTTATTAATTTGTTGAGTTGTGAGCGTTGTAGTTTCTGCCAGAGGGATTTGATTCACAGGTATGGTGTAAGGGCTTGTAAGCATGTTATTATTAGGAGTAGGGGGGCCAAAATCATTAATAGCTGCAAAGTTATTAGATTTCTTTTTGTTAATAGCTGCTTTTATAAAAAGTTCATATTTAGAAAAATTTTGTATTTCATGTCGTTTATGGGGTAAAATTAAAGATTCATTATGAGGTGCGAGTTCTTGTGGTGTTTGTTGAGCTAGGCTAGATCCTAAATTAAAAGAATAAATAAGAACCATATAGCTAATTGAGAGTACTGCGTTTTTTAATAATTTAAACATGACTTTCTATTGCATATATTGAGGCTGTTAGCATTCATAATGAAAAAACTTCAGAAATACCTTTTAGGTCTGGCTAAAGAGTCATCATTCATAAATTTAAAGACTATATTTTTTACAATTTTATCTTTGTTTGTTGAAAAATTGAAGTAATTTTGTTCCCTCAGTTATTTGTAGTTAGATTTTTATATACCAAAAGATGTGGTTCTTATGACAAAAATCAATATGAGTTCAATTTTTTTTATTCTTCTATTTATTTTGGGAAGTAGAGAGGGGTTTAGTAACCGAGCTGATAATTTGAATTTTAAGTGTGGAGAAATCCAATATATGAGATTAAGATCAAGCTCAACATATAGAGCTTCAAATTTTTTAAATGAGCTCTATTGTATGAGTCAGGCTGAGCTCTACTCAAAATTTATGGATCTTAACGATTATAAAATTTTTGATAACTACCAGATAAATCAAGATGAAAATGTTCGGAAGAAAAATATGTACCTTCCATTTTATCAATCAGATACTTTTGAAGTTATGTTTGTATTAGGTAAAGATAATAGAGTGATAGTCCAGTTGTTTGATCAACTTAATTTTAATGAGCTTAAGACTCATAATTCAAATGAAGACTTAGAGATACAAATAAAATCTGAACACGAGAAGCATTTAATTTCTTATGTATTAAGAGCTATGCGAGGTTTAATTGCTTCAGAGGTGGCTTTTGTTTATTCTGAAGATAACTTTGTAAGTGAAAGTAGTGAAAAATTTAGACTCCAACAATGGATATTAGAATCATCAAAAGAATCAAAAGATGAGCTTGAAAAAAGAGATGCTTACTTAATTCATTTTATGGCTGACTTTTATAAGTTAGCAATTTAAGTCTTGTTTATTATTTACTGCTTTATGAAAAATCAGCTAGGAATCAAAATCATCAGACTCTGTGACTTCTCCGTCTTCTAGTTTCAGTAAATCTTCAGAGTCGTGTGGCTCAATCTTAATGAGCCACCCGTCACCTGTTGGGTCTTCAGAAACTAACTGTGGTTTA
>CALGNA010000047.1 GCA_937958795.1 uncultured Bdellovibrionales bacterium
TCGAAGATTCTTCGGGATTATCTGACCAGGAAGTATTTAGGCTAAAGTCTAAGTTAGCTAATAGAATTAATAGTGATGGTCAGATCTATATAAGTGATGACTCCACTCGGTCCCAGTTAAACAATAAAGAGAAGTGCATCCAAAAGCTGTCAGAGATGGTGACTAAGGCTTTAGCTGTGGAGAAGAAACGAAGGCCAACAAGGGTTTCTCGATCACAAAAAGAGAAAAGAAAAGACAACAAAAGAAAACGTGCTCAAATTAAGGGTGACCGAAAAAAAGTAGATTATTAGTTTGCTTGTAGGGTCTTTTAAATAACCCACTCATTTAAGCTATTTAGACATAGCCGTGATCATTTGATCCTCTTTCCAAAACAGACTAGAACAAGCTTTATAGCTTTAAGGAGTTGATATATGAGTCAGCCAGTTCGAGTCAGATTTGCGCCTAGTCCAACAGGGTATCTTCATGTTGGTGGTGCTAGGACAGCCTTTTATAACTACCTCTTTGCAAAACGAAATAATGGAAAGTTCATTATACGTGTCGAGGACACAGACCAAGAGCGAAGTAAAACGGAATATCTGCAGACTCTGTTAGTAGAACTTAAATGGCTAGGAATAGAGTGGGATGAGGGCCCAGGAGAAGACGGAGTCTCAAATGTAGGACCCCATGGTCCTTACTATCAGAGTAAAAGACTCGATATTTACCATGAAAAGGCAAATGAGCTTTTAACAGCTGGTTTGGCTTATTACTGTTTTTTAACAGATGAAGAGATTGAAACTCAAAAAACTGCAGCTAAAGCACAAGGTAAAGTCCATAGAGTAGTAAGTCCTTACAGAGACTGGAGTACAGAGAAGGCTTTAGAGAAAAAGGAAAAAGAAAGCTTAAATCCCACAATGAGGTTTAAGGTTCCGTTAGAGACGAAGGATTACTTTTTAAATGACATCGTCCGTGGAGAAGTTAGGTTCCCATCGGATATGGTAGGGGACTTTGTTATAGTAAGATCTTCAGGGATGCCGGTTTATAATTTTGTTTGTGCAATTGATGATGCTTTAATGGAAATATCTCATGTCTTTAGAGCAGAGGAACATTTAAGTAATACCTTAAGACAGATGATGATACTTGAAGGCTTAAAGTTACCTGTTCCAAAGTTTGGTCATTTATCTATTATGCTTGGAGAAGATAAGCAAAAATTAAGTAAACGCCATGGTGCTACGAGTGTGACTCAGTTTAAAGAGCAGGGTTATTTGCCTGAGGCTTTAACAAACTTTATCACTTTAATGGGTTGGAGCAGTCCAAGTGGTGAAGAGGTTTTGTCTACTGAGACTTTAATTAAAGAATTTGATGAGAACAGATTTAACTCAGCAGCAGCTGTATTTGATTCTACAAAGTTAAAGTGGATGAACGCTCAGTATTTAAGAAAACTAAGTCCAGAAAAACTATGGGAAAATATACAGCCTTTTTTAAAAAAACAAGGCTTAGAATTTACACCATCTGAGAGTTGGATCCAAAAAGCCATGCCAGTGTTTTCCACTTCAATGGAAACTTTAGAAGATGCAGTGCCTTTATTGGAACCATTTGCACGTTTTGATATAGATGAATCAGCTAATGAAATCTTGAGTTGGGAAGAGACTCCTGGTCTTTTGGGTGAGTGGAAGAGTTTTCTAGAAAATAAAACAGGTGATTTTTTAGAAGAGAATGATTTTGATGACTTTATGAACTTAGCAAAAGGTAAAGGCTACAAAGGTAAAAAATTATTTATGCCTTTGAGAGTCAGCTTTATCGGTAAGGCTCATGGGGCAGAGATGAAAGCTCTAGCCCCTTTGATGGAAAGATCAGAGCTTATTAGAAGAGCTGATATCGTAAAAGCAAAATCTGCAAATTAAGCTAATAAATTACTGGAATAAACTAAAAAGCCGGAGAAGACCCGATGAGTATTCATATCTACAACTCTATGACTAAAAAGAAAGAAGAGTTTAAATCCTTAGAGCCGCAGAAAGTAAAAATGTATGTCTGTGGCCCTACGGTTTATGATGATTTACATATTGGGAACTTTAGAGGCCCGATCTTTTTTAATTTTGTAAGAAACTTTTTAGAATTTTCAGGATACGATGTCAGGTATGTTTTTAACTATACAGATGTAGATGATAAAATTTTAAAAAGAGCTACTGAAAAAGACTGTACTCCTCAAGAGTTAGCAGAAACTTATATTAAATCTTTTGAAGAGGATTATGCCTCTTTAAAATTAGATAAGCATACGGATAACCCTAGATGTACAGATTATGTCACTCACATGATAGAGTTTGTTCAAAAATTAGTAGAGCAAAAAAAAGCCTATGTTATCGAAGGTCAGGGTGTTTATTTTCGTGTTCAAACTTTTGACGATTACGGAAAGCTATCGGGTCGGAGTTTAGAAGACTTTAAGTCTGGGCACCGTATTGATGTTGATACAAAAAAAGAATTTGCTGCAGATTTTGCACTTTGGAAGTTTTCAAAAGATGAAAAAGAACTAGGCTGGGATACACCTTGGGGAAAAGGCCGCCCAGGTTGGCACATTGAATGTTCTGTTATGGCAGGCGAGATATTAGGTCAAACTTTTGACATTCATGGTGGTGGGCTTGATTTACTTTTTCCTCATCATGAAAACGAAATCGCACAGTCAGAATCTTGTCATGGTCAGTCTTATGTAAACTATTGGATCCATCACAATATGATTGAGATGGGTGATCAAAAGATGTCTAAATCACTTGGTAATATTATTAAGGCTAAGGATTTTATTAAAGACAACTCTGCTGAGCTGTTTAAGTTTGCGACTTTAAACCCTCACTATAGAAGTCCTTTGAATTTAGGGGATGAGGCTTTACAGCTTCAGAGAAAAAACCTCTATCGTTTTTATGCATCACTTAAAAAAGCCCAAACTTTACTTGGCAATGAAGCATTTGATGCTTGCTCTTCAAAGAAACAAACAGATCTTCAAGAGTACTTTACTGTTTCAGAGTTAAAAGCATTTTATGAAAAAACTTTAAGTGCATTAAAGGATGATTTTAATACTCCAGAAGCTTTTTCCTATTTTTATGAATCCATAAAATGGTTTAATAAGAGTTTCCCTTCTATTGTGGGTGTTTCAAAAAAGAAGTTTTTTCAAATTGAAGAATTTGTAATCTACATAAAATCAATGGGTCGCATGTTGGCTCTTTTCCAGGAAAATCCAACTGTTTACATTGATGATTTGCATAAGAAAATACTAAGCCAGCTTAATATTGATCCCACTTGGATTGATCTTCAATTACAAAGTCGAAGTGAAGCTCGTAAGCAAAAAGACTTTGCTGAGTCCGACAGGATTAGAGATCTTTTAAAAGATAAATCCATTTTGATTATGGATGGTCCCGCTGGGACTGAGTGGCAGTTGGAGTTGTAGATAGAAAGCCACATTGATTGAAATGAAAGATTAAAGACATTCAGTACATTAGATCTTTTGGTGTCTTTTGTTTTGAGTGAATGCGTTGAGCTTTATTTGTTAGAAAATTTTACAAAATAAGTAATAGTATTTTTAATTTTTGATATGAAAATCATTTTATTATATTGGGGAATTCATGAGATTTATTTTTATAACTTTAATTACTTTCCAGGTGTTAATTTATACAATTGTTGCAAATAGTCAGTTAGACCCCATTTTTGAACTTCCCTTTGAAACTATAGAGAATGACATATATGAAATTGATTCAAGTGAAGGACTAAGTAATTGGGAAGAAAATATATTGTCTGTGCGCTTTGCTTGTGAAGAATCAGATTATATTTTTACTCTAAGTCGAATTAGCTGCAACAGAAATGTTTATGAACGTCATACAGAGAGAGAAGATTTCAAGTCTATTTGCCCTTATGGCTTATATAAATTTCCAAGAGCTGATGAAAAGGGGTGGAGGTATCAAATAAGAATAAGTGCTCCAAAAAGGACAGATGTTATTTATGAAACATCAATAACATCTGAAGGTTATTACTCAAAGTCGCGCTTGGCAAAAGTGGCAATAGGTTCTTATACGTTACTTCCTTTTGTCCCTTTAGTTTTACTTGAGGGAGCCTTTTTGAGTAAAAATAATATTTATAGTTTTGGGATGTACCAACAGTTTAGTATAGCGACTGACACATCAGGCCTATTTCATTTTTATCTTTATAATAATCAAAATGATGTAATTTGCAATGGAGCGCAGATAGAGGGTTGGGGGGAATTCTAAAGTGCTATTGATAAATGTAACCTGTATTTTTTTATTTATATACAGTTGTATGTGAATAACCTTAGATTCGAGATAAGATTTTGTAGTTTATTCATTTATTTTCAAAATACTTTGTGACCTAGTAATATACTTTATTTAAAAAATAGCATTTAATATGAGTATGAGAAAGCGACGAGAACGTAGAGATAGATATCCTTTAGTTAATGGCAAAAAAGCAATTGAAATTAGAGTTAAAAATTTAAATCAACTTTTTGATGAGCGCGATCCGTCTCCGTTTATCGAGCGAGACCTAGACGAAGATGCGGTTGAGTATTTGGTTTCATCTCTTCAAGAGCTCAATAAATCTAAAGTTAAAAGACTTTTGATTTTTTATCATTCTGTAGATCACTTAGATCAAGCAGGCATCTTAGATAAATCCAAAGATACGACAGACGCTATTCATAAGTTCTTTTCTTATATGAGTGACAGGATGGAAATAAAAATTAGATCCATTTTAAAAAACGGGTTTAAGGCTTTTCTTATTGGGATAACGTTTTTATCTATTTCGGTTATTTGCTCTGCCATCATTTCAAATCCAAATTCTTTATTTTGGATTGATTTACTTAAAGAAGGTCTGCTGTTAACGGGATGGGTTTCGATGTGGAAGCCCATTAATATATTTTTATATGATTGGGGGTCACCTCTGGAATTAAAGAAAATTTATGATGTGCTTTCAAAGATCGAGATAGACTATATCAATGAAAATATAAAAAAATAAGTATGAAGCGTTTCATTTTGATATTTTATGGACTTTTTTAGATAGGTGTCTAAAAAAGTCCGGTATTTTTTTGACACCTATCTAAAAAAGTCCAATAATGAGAGTTATGGATAGGTTAAGCAAAAAAGATATTATTTCAGATTTAAAAGACTATAAAATGGTTTTTTTAGCTGGGCCAAGACAGGTTGGAAAAACAACCCTCTCTCAGAATTTGTATAAGTCTTTTGATTATATGAACTGGGATATAGATGAGCATAGAACAAGAATTCTAAAAAAAGAATTTAAAAAGTCACACCTATGGGTTTTTGATGAAATCCATAAATACAAAAAATGGCGCAATTTTCTTAAAGGCATTTATGATCAAAATGGTAAAGAACAAAAGATTCTTGTAACAGGTAGTGCAAAACTAGATATCTTGCGAAAAGGTGGAGATAGTCTTCAGGGAAGATATTTTTTCCATAGACTTTTGCCTCTGACTTTTAATGAGCTTCAGATGAGATCCCAGAAAGACTTAAACTATTTGTATAATCTGTCTGGTTTTCCTGAGCCTTTTTTAAAAGGAAGTAAAAAATTTGCAGATAGATGGACGAGACAGTATAAGCAAAGACTCATTCGAGAAGAAGTTTCAGCTAATGAGCAGTTTCAAGATCTTGCTACAATTGAAATTATGTATAATAGACTACCTGAATTAGTAACACAGGCATTGTCTATCAACAGTCTTAGTGAAGACTTACAGGTTGCTCATATTACAGTTTCAAAATGGATAGATGCACTTGAGAGGCTTTATGGTTTATTTAGAGTAAAACCCTTTGGTTCGCCAAATATAAAAGCTGTTAAAAAGGCACAGAGAATATATTTTTTTGATTGGAACGCTATATCTGATGAAGGGTCGCGGTTTGAAAACCTGATTGCTGTTCATCTTCTGAGTCATATTTATATGAAGCAAGATGTCTTTGGTGAAGAGGTAGAGCTTAAGTACTATAGAGACAAATACGACAGAGAGGTTGATTTTGTAATGACCAATAAGGGTAAGCCTACTCATTTTATTGAAGTGAAAATGTCAGATTCAGAAACTAATAAGGGTCTCGTATACTTAAGTAAAAAATTCCCAGATTCTAGATTTTTGCAAATCCACCTAAATGGTAAAAAAGAGTATATTAATAAAGATGGGATAGAGCATATGCCTGCTTCGAAATTTTTATTAAATTTTTAGTTTTTTTCAATTTGCTATTATTCAAAATAGATCTCTTATTAAGGGATCTATTTTAAACACATGCTTTAGCTAAATAAAAATTCACATACTGTTCTGGCTTTGCTTGTTTAATGATTTTAAAATTTACAGCTTTAAGCTCTTCTTCAATTTCATTCTCATCTGCGTAATATCGATTTCTAGGTTTATTGGTTTTAGTCTCAGGATCAATTGTGCCAGCAAGTGATTTTGGTATTGTTACCATAGAGCTTATGAAGAGGTGCCCGCCTGATTCTTTTAAAGACTGGTGACAAAGCTGTAGCCACTTGGTTCTGTCTTTGCCAATGAGGCAGTGTAAAAACTGATGAGCCATTATAAAGTCATAGTTCTTCTCATAGAGTGTTGAGTCTAAGGCATCAGCTTCTTTGAAATCAAAGTTGTTATTGGCATTTAGTGTAAGTGCGTTTTTAACAGCTGAGGGTGCAAAGTCGATCCCAAGGTAAGATTTAGGAGTATTGTGTTTGGCTAGATAGCGAGAGACCCAGCCACCACCACATGCAACTTCAAGTATATTTTGATTCTGGAGTGGTGTTTCAAGGAGCCATTTTTCTAGCTCTTGATTAGAGGCTATCATTTGTTGGTACCAGTCTTGAGTTTTCTCTCTTTGATACTAAGCTTCAGCGTC
>CALGNA010000048.1 GCA_937958795.1 uncultured Bdellovibrionales bacterium
TGTAAATACGACCTGAGGTGATGCCGGACTCAAACTACACGAACCACCAATAGCTGCTGGGCTTGTTAAAATACTCACACTGGCATAATCCAATGTACCCTCAGGGTCAGAATCATTCAAAGTCACATCAATTGGGTTTGTAGCAGAATCAACTATTGTAATTGCGTAATCAGTTGATGCCACAGGAGGGTTTGTATCCAACACAGTAACTTCAAAAACACCACTTGAACAATTACTAACATCATCACAAATACTATACTGGCACGAACCTACACCTGCAAAACCTAAAACAGGAGTAAAAGTTACCATTGGCGAAACTGCTGAACACACTCCCCCAATTGCAATACCTACAGTAACTGTAGCGTTATCTAAATTATTTGCTGGATCTGTGTCATTTAAAGAAACATCCATGCTAACAGGAATAAGACTTGTCGTATTCGCTTCATCTTTGACCGCAACCGGTAAAGTTCTATCTTTATTAGCAAGTTCTTCAATTTTCTGTCCGCAACCTGCATTTAATATGAGCAGAAGAACCAGCATCACTTTTCTATACATAAATAATTTAAAAGAAAACACACAAATCCTTTTTAATAAAACAACAAATATTAATAAAAATTACAAAACTCTACCTTTATAAGTGTTAACTATCCTTAAACTAATTCAATTCGCAATGGCTTCAAATAGAAGAATCTAGATTAAGGTATTATCTCGTAAACTAGACTTCTATATAAAGTCTAATTGTTAAGACTTAATAAACTAGCCTCTCACAACTTTTACTTTTAGACTAATAGGCTATGATGACTAGATTTTATGTATTTATTTTTTTAGTCTTATCATCATTCACTTTTCTTCAAAAAAACCATGCTCAAGACTCCTTTGAATTTAATGAATTTACTGAACGTATCCTTCTATTTAGAACCTTAGAAGGTGATAACTTATATGATGGATTATTAGCACACGAAGTCGATCGAAACCTCTATGTATCCATAATTGACCTACTTGAATCCCTTGGCTTTGAAACCGAAACCTCATTAGCATCAAAAATCTTTAAAGCATCTACAGTTTCCCCAAACCTCAATTTAGAAATAAAATGGGTTGATTGTACTATGAAACTCAATAAAAAACTTACTTCTATGAACTGCTCAAATGCAATTATTTACGAAGACGAACTCTTTGTTCATTCTTCATTTTTAGAAAAAACTCTCACATCTAGCTTTCAGTATTTACCCTTTAAATCAGAACTTAGGATCTCAACAGACGTCGATTTTCCAAAACTTAAACAATTAAAAAGAAAAAATGCCAAAATCCAATCTGCTCAAAGACCTGATTTTGATCCCGGATATGAGCGTATTAAAAACAGACCTCAATCACTTCAAAATTTTTACTTAGATCAGCAGTTCTCTTGGGAAAACCAAAACCACACCGAAGGACGACTGCAATACTACTCTAACTTTTCAACAGATCTCCTTCAACATGAAGTTCAAATTACAAGTCAGGGTGATAATAAATCCCGCGATTTTCAAACATGGTCAATTAAGAGATCTTTTTACGGAAACGAAAGAAATAAATATCTCTCGACCTATCAAATTGGGGACGTCATGATCCCCTCAGCAGAACTTATAGGGGGGCCAGACAATGGTACTGGGTTATACTTAACCAACCGTGATACGACACTTATAAATTATGGGCAAAGAGAATTTGAAGGAAATCTTAGACCAAATTGGGAAGTCGAACTCTTTGTAAATGAAAACCTTTTTGCAAGACAAAGCCCAAACGAAGAGGGTCGATATAGATTTGATAAAGTTCCTGTTCAATTCGGTGAGAATAATTTTAGATTAGAATTCTATGGACCACTTGGTGAAAGAAAAACAGAATTTATTACTAATAAAATTTCATCAGAAAATCTAAAAAAAAATCAACTCGTTTACGAGTCTGGATTTTCATTTGATAAGGAAAATAAATTAGAACTTTTATCGCAAACCTCATATGGTCTCACTAAACACTTATCCACATATTTAGGTTATTCAAAATACAATCTGTTTGAAGAGAATAGACTTAAAGAATTTGCCGTATTTGGCCTTAACGGCTACCTAAAGAATATAAATTATGGCGCCTTTACTGGTTATGATTTTTTTAACCAAGCAGAACTCTTCTCTTTAAGGTCTCAGTTTATAATACTTAAATCTCGTCTTCAGTTAACATATATTGATTCTCAAGGTTTTAGATCCAGTCTCATTGGAAATAAAAATAGTTATCTTGATAAAAAGTACATAGGTAACATGAGTACAAATTTTTTCGGGCGAGCATCTGCCTTATACCGAGTTGAGCATAGCCTTTTCGAAGACAAAACAACTCACTTTGTAGCAACTCAAAACTTAATCCTTCCAATAAAAAGACTCACTCTATTACTTGAAAATGATTTGGTTTTTTGGCGCCAAAATAAAATTGATGCTATCTACTCTTATATTAGAAATCAATTTAGATCGAGCTTATCTTATGATCTAAAACAGGCTAAAAGTTTTTCTCTTGAATACAGAAATAGGTTTAAACATGACTCTTCTGTATCGCTCTCATACTCTAAAAACTTTAATGCAAGCACACAGTTCATCAAAGCGGGCTATCAACACAGGTTCAAACCTGTGCTTCTTGGAATTGAAGCAAGTACAGACCTTAAAAATGAACATTCTATTTATGCAAAAATTAGAAGTTCATTTGGTTATGTAAATTCTCAGAAAAAAATTCAAGTTTCTTCAGACTTAATAGCAACAAGAGGAAATGTATGTGCAAAAGTTTTTTATGATTTTAATAAAAATGGGACACTGGAACCAAAAATTGATAGACCCATGAAAGACATTACCCTGCGCTGGGTTCAAGGAAATCTAAATCAAGTAACAGACTCTAAAGGAAGAGTATTTTTTGGAAACCTCCCCATGTATACCCCTCTTGATATCCAACTCGATATGAAGAGCTTAGAAGACCCACAACTAAGTCCAGTTAAAGAAGGCTTTAGAGTTCACCTACAAAAGGGACAATGTAAAGAGCTAAGTTTCTTGCTTAAAAGAACTTTTGATTTTGAAGGCCAAGTCTATTTTTCAGAAAATACACACCCTAAGCGTCTGATTATTGAACTTTCTGATATGAATGGAAATATATTACAAAAGACAAGAACAGACAAAGAAGGCTACTTTCTTTTTGAATCCTTAGGGTCTCAAGCTTATATCATTAAGCTCTCGGAAAAAGACTATGTCAGTTCACCTAAACAACATATTATTCACCCATATGATGAGAATTTTCTTGATCAAAACATCTATTTTGATGTCTCTCAAGATGTCTCAAAACAGTAAATATTCCCAAAGTGTGACTGCATTAAGCTTTCAAGCACTTCAATTTATTTTAATATTCTAAATAGATAAAATTTTCTAAAGTTTAAATAAATCATACCGATTTTAATTCTGTACAGAGACTTAAGTCTTAACCGGTACACTAACAGAACGTAAGGAGAAGTATATATATGACCGTAAAAAACTTAGTGAAAGGCACAGCAGTTATAGCTATGATTGCTACTATTTCACACTTTAAGAGTGAGATTGCACACGCTGCATCTGACACAGCTCAAGCACTACAAATTGTGCAAGCTGCAATTGGAATTACCCAAGTTTCAGACTTGGATTTCGGGACTGCTGTTCAAGGTGACGCAGCTAAAACTGTAGCTCCTGGTGCTGCTGACAATGCTGAAAACGCCAGTTTTGACGTTACAGGCGAACCTGGCCTTGCCTACACAATCACACTACCATCTAATGGTACAATTGTGATGACAACTGGTACTGGAGCTTCTGCAAACGAGCAAATTGCAGTTGATTCATTTGTATCTAGTCCAGCTGCTGGAGCAAATGGATTATTAGATGGCACAGGAAATCAGTTGCTTCTTGTAGGAGCTACGCGAGCTGCTTTACTTGCAACTCAAGTTCCAGGTAGCTATTCAGATACATTTACTGTAGATGTTGTTTACTAAATAAAACAACTTATAAGTTCATGCTTAAAGGCCCGACTTCTGTCGGGCTTTTTTTTGGCTTCAATCACTTAAGACTTAAAACTATACCTCTCTGTTGCTCAATAAAAAAATTATTTATACATTAATAACTCATGAAGTTACTCAAATTTTTTCTAATAATTTTATCAATTTCGTTAGCTTCAGAAAAAATTATGGCTGCACCTATTTCTATTACTCAAATTTCAAATCTAGATTTTGGAACTGGACTATTAGGTGATCCTCAAAAAAGGATTCAACCTGGAAATTCAGATAACTTTGAAAATGCAAGTTTTTTAATAACTGGCGATCCAGGTAGAACATTTTCAATCACGTTGCCCAACAATATTCAAATGAGACACTTATCCACCACTAGCAGAATTAGAGTCAATCGTTTTCGCTCAAGGCCTCGAAATGGAAGAATCAGAAACAACGGAGAAAGACTCCTATTAATTGGAGCAACCAGAGCCACACTAGCAAACAGTCTAACGCCAGGAAAATACGCAGGGACATTTACAGTAACTGTTATTTATTAATTTATGTCTTAAAAGGAAAATATTTATGCTAAAAAACAAAACGATCCTATTCATTTCAACTATTTTTTTGTTATCTTCTTTCGCTGAGGCTAACATACAAGTCTTCCCGACTCGAATCAATTTATCACCTCTTGAAAAAACAGCGACTATCTCTTTGCGTTTGAGATCAAATAAACCTGAAACATTTAGAATTTCTACTATGTTTTATGAAATGGCTAAAGATGGAAGTGTTAGACAAAGGCCAGATCTAGCTAAAAGCCAGGAATCAGCATCTAAATACCTTAGTTATTCCCCTAAACGAGTTGAGCTCCAACCCAACGTCGAGCAAGTCGTAAGAATCAGAGTCAGAAACATTACTCCACTCAAAGAAGAGGTTCGTACCCACCTCTACTTCAGACCTACCGATAAAGTTAGCAAAGAACCCTTAAAAAGAAACCTAAGTGGCAAAAGCGCTTTCGAACTTAAAGCACAAGTAGCTGTTGCAATACCTGTTATTATTATGCCTAAAATCACAAAAAAAGACTACGAACTCAGTAAGTTTAAATTGTTTGCTGAAGAAGGAAGCCTCAAGTTTAAAACTGTCTTAACAAAAACATCTAAAGGCTTTTTATATGGTGACTTTAAAGTCTATCGACATAATGGAAAAAAGAAAGAACTAGTGGGCCAAGCAAAAGGTGTTTCTTCTTATATTAATGAAAGAATTGTTTCCTACCCTATTGCAAGCCTTGAGGATCAGAAGTTAACAAAAGCTAAGTATACTTTAGAGTTCAATGAATACTCTCATGGGAAACCAGAAAAGGGTCACCTCAAAACACTTAGCTTAGACTATCAATAAACAACTGTTACTGTAAAAGTCCCTGTGTATAAACCAGAGGCGACATTGTTTGGAATACGCCTTCTTTGCGCACCTACATACAGCATTCTTTCACCCGTATTTCTGATAGTACTAGTACCTCTTGGAGTCGATCTAAACCTTCGCACTTCTAACTGATCTCCGCTTGAAGTATGGTCTAAAAAAATACTCCCCGGAGGAGTCGTAATTGTAATGGCTGCATTTGCAACACCTTCAATTAAAAAACTTGCATTTTCATCATTTTCAAAATTTCTAGGTCTAATACGCTTATTAGGAGAACCCTGTACATCTGTTCCAAAATCCATATCTGATATTTTTGTTACAGTCAGTGCAGGCTGCACCAAAGTTTGAGTCGTTCCGGTAATTGAAATGGAATGAGCTACTGGAGCACTATATAAAAATATAGCCAAGAGTGCTATTGCTAATGTAAATCTAGTATAGTTGTTTATCATTCTATAGTATAGATCGGAATCTATAGGGCTTAACTTAAGATATATGTATTATATCAAGTACATATGATACATTTAGAGCGTCGGTAAAGCTATAAATGCAACACTAGTAAATCTTCATAACACTTTGCTTGTCTCAAATTGAGAACCCAAATTGTAGCAAAAATTTTGTATTAAATACTCATATTTTTTATAAACTTTTGAGCCCAATCAAACTTGCTTCCTAAGCCAATATTCCCATTAGCTAAGTAAAGATCAAAAACTTTTTCACTTCTTTTAAAGTTAATTCTTCTTTGTGTTTCTAGTAACTTTTCACAATAAATATCATACTTTGGAAATGCTTTTGACCAAAAAGAAACCCTACTAAATGGATACGTCTCTACTTTTTCATTTCCCTTGAAAATCTTTTTTCTAAAGTTTAATACAAACTCTCCATAATCAGACATGTTATCAATAAGCTTAGGATTGTATTCAAAAATCCAAGACTCTAAGTAATCCGGTTGTGATCTTTTAAAGATATGACTATATAAACTTGAATCAAAAGTTACTCCTAACGGCCGTAATATATTGAGCTTCATATCTAACTGTGAACTTGTAAGCTGTTTTTCAATCACATCTTTATTAAAAAGTATTCCAAAGCAATCCTTCGATAAAACATCTTCTTTAGACTTTTTAAAAATAATTTTCCCTAGGGACTGATAGTTCAAGCCAAGTACTTCACGTGTTACAGGCGCACAAACAAATACTTTATCAAATGGCATTCTTTCAAGTTCAGATTCTTTTACTTCAGACATCATCTGAACCTTTACCCCCCTTTTCTCAAGGCTTTCTGCCCATTTTTTTATAAAATCTTTCAGGCCACACTTTGGAAGAAGGGATTTTTTCCCACCCTTAGTACTTTGAAACATATTTTCAAACACAAGCCTTGCTGATAGATCTGCTGTTCCACCACCAAAAACCCCCTGTAGGGCCACTAAAAAAAAATCTCTATTAATTCTTCTGCCCAAAACTCTATCACCCCAATCTAATAATTTTTCATTTTGTTGTGGTCTATAAAATCTGGATAATATTTTAATTTTAGCAAAAACCAAAGCATCCTTAAAACCTAGAGGCTTTTTAAGGCAATCAGATTGGGCCGGGTCATATAAATACCTGCGTCTTAAAATCCGACTCTCTGGGTAAACAACTTCGCCTACCAAAGACTTCATTAGCTTTTCAAGGTCTTGTGATGCAAACAATGCTTGAGCAGACATCTCATAATAATCAGTGTTTTCGTTACTTGCCTGACCTTTAGCTAGATCTAAATTATCCAAAAAAGGCTCTCCAGCAAGCACTCCACCAATTTTGTAGTCACGATCCAAAATTGTAATTTCAATCTGATTCTCTTTGCTATTCATTTTTTGAATTAATGCTTCAGCTACTGACAAACCCAACCAGCCAGCACCAATAATTGCTATCTTTTTCACTTATATACTACTCACTTCTACATTGCGCACTTATGTATAAATTTGACCAAACTTGTAGGCTTATTTTTTTGAATTCACATCTTTTGTTATTGGCAACCGACCATCGACACGTAAACTTTTTCGATACAGCTCGCCTACTGAAGTGTTCTGCCATCTTTTTTCTTTAAGCAAACTGCTGTTACAAAGGCCAAGTCCAAGATGCTCTGACTTAGAGCTTAGAGTTGACCTTAACTTTGAAACAAGAGTTTCTGGCATATTCATTTTCACCCAATACTCCCTGTCCTCAACATCTCTAAACTCTAACCTATAACCTTGTGACTCTAAACTTGTTGAGTAATCAAATAGGTTTTCTTGATTTTTTCTTCCATGATAAAACTCATAGGTATTGGTTTTAATATAAGGACACAGTCGAATTCCGTGTGGTGAGCTAGAATTTAAAACACCAAGATTATATTCAAAACTCTCTTCCGTTTCATAAGGAGCTTTGTTCAGTATATCAAAGATCCATAACTTATCTGGGTACTGTTGCATAATACTGTACAAGGTGTCTTCTTGAAAAATACGATTCAAATGTGCCTGAATAGCTGGGTCAAAATGAGAGACTCCTACAACAAAACAATGAAAATTTCGTGCAAATTTTGGAAAACTTGTAAAGTCCCTAGGGTCCCATTCTGAAACCATAAAAAGGTCTTCAGCTTTTTGAAACCTCTCAAGGAAACCCCTTAAACAGTTTAAATGAAGAGTGTCCGGACTTCCCCCAAAAAGATAAAAGGACTTTAACTCACTGTCTTTTAAAAATTCATAAGACTGATACAAAAGACTTAGCTCTTGATGAACACTTTGTTCATAATCTTCATAATGTTCTTTTCTGCTTGTTACCGCAGTTGAATAGGAACAAAAATAACACCATTTTGAGCAAAAAGGCCAATAGAGCGAAGCACTTAGACCTTCCATTAGCTTTCTAAACTCCACTCTCTCACTAATTTTACAAAATTTCTTACATTTTCTTGTGGTGTTTGTGGCAAGATCCCGTGACCTAATCCACTCACCCAACCCGTTTTACCCATAAGGGGATCCGCCCATTCTCTTAATCTTGTTTCAAAGTTTTTAGGATCACTAAACAATAGACATTGATCAAAATTCCCCTGAATAAACCCAGAAGTTTTAGTCTGAGTATGTTTTTCAAATACATCATTTAAACTCCACCTATGATCATAACCAATTCCTGCCCACTCATAAGTTCTTAAAAGCTCATAATGGTTTTCCACAACACCCTTACAATAAAAGCCTAGCTTGCCTGGAAAAGCATCGGTTAAAACCTTCAAGTCAGGAGCGACATATTTATTATACAATTCAGATGACAATTCACCAGCTGCTGTATCCATAACCATGACAACCTCTGCACCACCCTGTATCTGCAACTCAATGTTTTGAATTAAAAGTGGTAATAGATAGTCTTTAGAAAATTTCTCATAAAGATGAAAAAGTGCTTTTGATTTTTTTAGACCACCCTTGTGACTCCCTTCAACAGCATAACCAAAAAGAGTCCAGGTACCTCCAACAAAACCAATTAAACTTTTATCATCAGGCAAAGCTTTTCGAGTTAACTTTAAAGCCTCATGTTGAAAACCAAAAAAATCGCCTAGCCCCTCAGGTGAATTTAATTTTTTCATACTGTGTTCATCAAGGTGCCAGCCAAGAGTGGGACCAGGTGTGTAATCTAATGGCATACCTAATGCCTCCAATGGAAACAATAGATCACTGAACATAATTGAGATATCAAAATCAAAATCCTCGATAGGTCCCATTGCTGTTTCGCACGCAAGCTCAGGCTTTTTACAAAGATCTAAAAACGTATAACTCTTTTTTAAATTTTGATAATGATCATGATAGCGACCTGCCTGTCTCATCATCCAAATTGGTGGAGTTTTTTGAGCTACATTATGAAGTGCATTTTCAAATCTTTTAGACGCCATGACTTAAACCCTTATGTTACAATTTATTAACAAAATTCTATACCCCAAACCATCTGCTACTCTCCAAACCATCTATAACCCTCGCCGCGAACCGAATCAATGCAGCTCGAGTGCTCTTTAAGCGCCTGTCTTAATCTTACGATAGAGTTGTCGACTGTTCGATGCGTAGGGAATTGATCCACTCCCCAAAATTTATCCAACAATTGATCTCGTGTTACTATCTTAGGACTAGATTCTATAAGGCATAATAAAATTCCGAAGTCTCTCTGAGCCAAAAAACTTCTCTCACCAGACTTCCACCTTAGCTCTCTTGTCTCTAAAAAAAGAGTTAAATCCTTATACTCAAACTGCTTTGGCAAGCTGTGATTTTCTAATACGTGTTCTAATCTTAATTTTAACTCTTCAAATAAAAAGGGCTTTGGAACAAACTCAGTTCCACCTGACTTATAAGCCTTTAATCTATGCTCTGCACTGGACATGGCCGTAAGGAAAATAATCGGCTCATCAAAGCCTTTCGTTTTTAATGAATCTGCAACATCAAAACCATTCCCATCAGGAAGACCAACATCAAGTATATAAAAATCAAATTTTTCTATTGCTAGCTTTTCAAAGAAATCTTTGACTGTTTTGGCCCAAGTACATTTATAAGACTCATGGTCCATCCACTCTTTAATACTAGAACCCAAAGATGAGTCATCTTCTAATAGCAAACAATGATGCTTCACTTAAGACACCTGCTTATAAACTTGGCTCTCATCCTTGGAACCTGAGGCTAACTTAATTTTAGGGTAATACTTTCCTTCATAAGATTCTAAGACAAGATCGCCGCCCATTTGTTGTAAAATCATTTTAGAAAGATATAAACCTAAGCCACTCCCATTATGCTCACCCCTTGAAAAAGGACCAAGACTCCAAGTTTTTTCATTCTCAATTTTAAGTCCAGGGCCCTCATCTACAAAAACCAACTCCAGAGTTTTATGATTTTTGCTTTGGACAACAATAGATACTGACTCTGATTTGCCATGCAAACGAGCGTTTTGAACTAAATTATTTAGGACTAACTGAAACAGCTGCCGATCTGCCTGTACTGAAACGTTTTTTTCTAACTTTAAATACGTCTCTGGCCATAAAAGACTCAAGCTCTTAATGGCATCAGCCATCTCAAACTCTTCAACATATTGCGCTCTATTCTTAGAGGTTAAAAAAAGTGAGTTATTAATTTTTTGAGTTAAGGACTTTACTTCTCTTAGCACCTTTGAAGTAAGACCAGAAAAACCCTGACCCACTAAATTTTGATCCAAACTTTGAACTTGCAATTGTAAACCTGCAATTGATGTTTTTAAATCATGATGAAAAGCAGCTAAATAGTTTTTCTCTCTCTCAAGGCTACGCTTTTCTTTCAACACATAAAAAAGTAAAAAACCTCCACCTATAGCGATCAAAGCCAAAAAGCTTGCCCCTTCCCAAATGACCATTTTTTGTGAACTCACAATGGAATCTATTTCAACTCCAGACAAACCAGACAAAAGCTTTAATTGTCTTAAACTAAAAAGAACCCACCATCCGCATAAAGCAAGAGTAAATAGAATCCATATAAAGACTAAAACAGTCTTTATACTAGACTTAAAATTGAGATGTTTTTGTGAAGATAGCTTCAACTAAACTCCTTAGGCTTCACTATATTTATGGCTATACTTCATTGCTGGATATTTTTCACAATACCAACCAAAGTTTCTGCTGCCTGATCTAATATTTCATCTGTATGACCTAGACCTAAAAATCCAACTTCAAATCCATTGGGTGCAAAGTATATCGAATTTTTTAAACACTCATGAAAGTACTTAGAAAACCAATCCTTCAATGTTGGCGGAATATGAGACACAGCTCTTGGCGCACACCCAAAGTCATCAATTGGCATCATCCAAAACAAAGATCCAATTTGGCGCATTCGAGCTTTTAATCCCTGAGTTTCAAATTCGGTATTGAGTTTTTGTGCAAACCGTTTTCCTCGCTTTTCTAAGAGATCCCAAATATTTATCTCTTCCATTTTTTTCAAAGTAGTCAAACCAGCCATCATTCCAATGGGATTTCCACTTAAAGTTCCGGCTTGATAAACAGGACCTAATGGTGCCACTAAATTCATTAAATCTTCACGTCCACCATAACAACCTATCGGAAAACCTCCACCAATAACTTTTCCATATGTAACAAGGTCTGGAGTGACACCTAAAACTTCAGCCATACCTTTGGGAGCAACACGAAAACCCGTAATGACTTCATCAAAAATAATAAGAGCACCTTGTTTTTTAGCAAGATCAAAAACCTTATCCCAAAATTCTTTTCTCTGAGGAAGTAAGCCATAATTTGCAGGTAGTGGCTCTAATATCACAGCAGCAAGTTCTTTTCCCTTTGTATGAAAAAACTCTTCTAAGCCATCCATTTTATCAAGAGGCCAGACAAAGGTTTGCTCTGCAACGACCTTTCCAACCCCTGCTGAACTCGATGCTCCAGTAGATTCTGCTAGACCACTTCCGCTTTTAACCAAAAGAGAATCAACATGACCGTGATAACAACCTTCAAACTTTAAAACCTTTTCTCTACCAGTTGCTGCTCTTGCAACCCGAAGAGCACTCATAACAGCTTCTGTCCCTGAGTTTACAAACCTGAGTTTTTCCACAAACGGGACCTTGGCCGTAATCCATTCAGCAAGTTCCAAAGAGTAAGGCTCGCATGCCCCTACTGTCCAAATTTTTTCGAGAGTTTTTATGACGGCCTCATGAACATCGGGGTCTCTGTGACCTAGCATCAGTGGTCCAAAACTTTGGCAAAAGTCTAGGTAGCGATCCCCTTCTACGGAAGTAAGATAAGCACCCTTTCCTTCTTTAAAAAAGAAAGGCGTTCCACCCACGCTTTGATAGCCTCGAACAGGAGAATGAACTCCACCGGGAGCTACTTTTACAGCTCTCTCAAACAATGATTTAGACAAGTCTTTCAAACTTCTTCCTCCATTCTGATTCGGACAGCACAGGTATCATATCTAAAAATTTAGAACCTACTTGATAGGTTCGACCTGGACCACAAAAGTGAAACTTATTTTTAAACTCCAAATCATCTTTGTAAAGCACTAAAGCTTTTTGCAAAAAACTAGAGCTCGACCAAAATATATGTGTCGCTTCTTTTGGAATATTTAATCCAGTATCTGATGAGGGTTTAGTTCTCGGAAGAAGCTCATAAGTCACACATTTTTGCCATGGACTCACAACATCAGGGGCTGATTTATGAGTCTGATATAAATACTTTTCTGGTGGGTTTTTTACCAGCATGCCAAGACTTAAACCTGTCCACTCATCACCAACACCCAAAGATTCTGAACAAGAATGAACCCATATTCCCTGCTTTGCTAACTTCTCCCAAGTTTTAATCCCTGCACAGAGAAGTGCTCGCAATGCTTGAAAGCGCTCTTTGTACCTAACAAGATGGTCTTCAAATTTTGAAATATAACAGGCACTTACGCCCATTTCATCAAGTAGAGTTTTATCAAGATCAACAGAGCTTCTGTCCCAGAATGAAGGCAAACTTGAGGTGCTCCAGAGAACTGGACCTTGGTGTTTTAAGGATTTTTGAAGCCCAAGCTGATCTTTAGCCTCAATATCAATACTTGAAATTGCTCCTTTAGTACCGGGAGCAAGCCCCTGTTTATAAAGGATTTTTCCGAACTCTCTTTTAATGCTTGAAGCACCAAAAGCTGTATGACAACCCCCACCAAGCTTCTTTAACTCTCTGCGCTCCTCCCCAATACACTCAGTCATTTCTAAGTTCTCAAACTTAGACCAGAGCGATCTGTCTTCTGCTCTAATCTCTAAAGCTAGACCACCTTGAGCTGGTGCACATGGAAAATCTTCTAAAGGTAAAACCATCCAATTGCACCAAGACTCCCAGTCACCAACATTCCACTCTTCCGTTTCATTCAGTCTATCCCAAGCAGCTTTTGCCATAAAAAAACCGTCAGCCTCTTTATCTGCTTGGAATTTTTCAAAGCGCGTTGGGATGTTTCCACGAATGTTTTTAAATGACATATCGTCTACATCCCAAGGTAAAAATTTTCTTAAAGACTTTTGAGCTAGAAATTTACGCCTAGGACTCGAAGTTAAAAAAACTAATTTTTTAGATTTTGATAGAATAGAAGATCTTTTAACGAACAGGACATCTCTTGGATCAGCTCGATCTAAAATACCCAAAACACAGGTCCCTGGTGTTGGATCTATAGGCAGATCCTTCCACGAGTGAACTACGGCATCACAATCACCGGCTAATAATTTTTCTGTAAGGTCAGATGTGAAAACAGCTTTAGCCGGAGCCTTTTCAAGACTCCAGTCGAGGTTTCTGTCACCTAAGGATGAGGTTTTTTCATATTGGATTTTGGCGCCAGGATCGAGTCTTTTGATTTCTTTTATAAAATCTTGAGCCTGCTTTACTGCTAATAAACTTTTTCGACTCGCAATCCTATATGTCACAACTTAGACTCCTACGGGTCGAACCCAAAAAGGCGCTTGCACCTTAGATAAAACAATCTTCTCCATCTCTTCTCTTGCTAACTCAACAGATTTTGACATCATGTGTGAGTCTTTTTGTATCGCAGAAAAAACCTCACTTAAAGAATAATATGAAACACCTAAACTCAATTCATCAGTCTTAAAATTAGAACC
>CALGNA010000049.1 GCA_937958795.1 uncultured Bdellovibrionales bacterium
GTAGTTTTACCATGAGTTCCTGCAACAACGAGATTATCTCGACCCTTCATGAGCCAGTTTCCTAAAAATTCAGGAAAACTAGAGTAAGGTATTTCACTCTCAAGCAGCGCTTGTGCCTCATCATATGTCTTTCGGATCACATTACCCACAACCACTAAGTCAGGGGCTATGTCTAAATTTTCTCTTTTAAAATCTTCATAGATGTCTATATTCAAACTTGCTAAAAAATCAGACATAGGAGGATAGAGCTTTGTATCACTTCCTGTAATTTTAAAACCTAATGACTGGCACAATCCAGCCAAAGCACCCATTGCTGTTCCACCAATTCCCATAAAGTGAATATGATCGCCTTTTTTTAAATAACTAAAATTATCAACTCGATTCATTTCTGAACCCCTTTTAAAACTTCTGTATGAAACTTCTTTCTAAATTGACTCAGCAATGCTCTTTGTCTTTTTTCATAAGAACAACTCATCATGATCCCAACTGCCAGATCTTCTTTTTTGTGCTTCCACAAGGAACAACCTGTAAAAGCCCAATGCCCAAAAGCATCAGCAGGCAACCAATCATCCCCAAGCAGTGAGCCCTCAGCAGAAGGGCGCTCAAAACCTGTGCACCAACCCGGTAACTGTGAGCGTGTGACTTTTTTCTTTAAGTCAGACGGAAAACCAAAATCACTCTCCACGTCCAACCACATCTTGGTTAGTGCAGAAAAACCTTTTTGTGTCGCAAACAAACCAGAGTGCGGTGCCAACCCACCCAGTAACATAGCATTGGTATCATTGACCTCTTGAGGCTTATAAGAGCGCCTCCTCCCATCATGCATGGCTACAATATGCTCTTTTTTCTTTAAGAGCTTACCTCCCAAGGTTCTTAACTTTGCAACATCTGGATCATGAATAGCAATCTCTGTTCCTGCTCTATGATATTTATGGTAAAGCCAATCCTTAGCTAGGTGATAAAAAGGCTTATTGTAAATAGACTCTAAAACTAAACCTAATAGCCAATACCCGCAGTCCGAATACACAGGCTGAGAATCAATTTTGTACTTTTGCTCCCTAAACCACGAAGACAAAATCTTACTTTTCTCTTGAAGGCTTTTTGTCTTAATTTTTTTATCTAAACTTGATAACAAAATCCAATTCGGCAAGCCAGAACTATGAGTTAGGAGATCATAAATCCTCACTTCTTCGTTAGGAAACCAACTTAAGTATTTTACAATTGGGTCCCTTAGTGTGATTTCTTTTTTTTCAACCAAATCTAAATACAAAGGCAGAGTCAGGAGTACTTTTGTTAAAGAGGCTAGGTCATAAAACAGACCCTCATTTTCACTTTTCCAACTTGCTAGCTTTCGAGTCCCCTTCCACACTTTAATATGATAAAAGGGTGTAATATTTTTAAGCTCATCAAGCCCTAAGACCTCAAGATCTAAATCTTTTATTGCTCCCAACTTAACTCTCCCTTAATGCGTGATGTTTCACTAGGAATCCTCTTAATACTGACCTGAGCACCAAACAACAATGGATAGTTTATTCTTCCATGCCCACTTTTTAAACCCGTCCAAACTGGAATTTTTTGATTTTCAGACCATGATTTAATAAAAGCAGGAACAAGGTTTTGTTGCGTCTTTGGCTCCAAAGCTTTTCCAAACTCCCCTAACACGACAGCTTCTATATTATTTAAAAATCCTGATTGGAACAACTGATGTAAACTTCGATCCAAACGGTAGGCACGCTCTCCAACATCTTCTAAAAACAAAATTGACTTTTTAGGAGCAGGCTTTGCTATTCCAACCAAAGAGGCTAAACAGGTTAAATTACCACCCAAAAGTGTACCTGTCATTTTTTTTGATTTAGAAGCAGATTCGTTTAATGGCTTCACCATATAGGTTTGATCTATTTCATTATTATAAAAATCTTCTATCATTTTTAAAGTTAAACTCTGACTCTTACCAGAACAGCTCTCATCAAACATTTGGTTTAATAACAAACCATGCAGACTTGGCCTCTTAAGATGAACATTTAAAAACCAATGCAAAATTGTGATATCACTAAAGCCTACAAGCAAGCTTTTGGATTTTTTAATAACCTCTTTATTTTTTAAAAGCTCAGGGAAGAACTGCAAACATCCAGCACCACCCCGAACAGACCAAATCACTTCGTAACCTGACTTATAAGCCTCAAGCAAATACTGAAAACGGGCTTCATCCGAATGTGCATACAAAAGACTTTTACCATGTAGTTCTGGCGGAACCTCTAAGTCCCAGTTGTTAAGTGTTTCTTGCCGTATTAAACTTTGCCATAAAGACTTCTCAAGTTTAAAACTAGGAGCTATTGCTGCGATTCTCATAAGTTGTCCATCCGTTTTGTGCAGATAAAAATCAAAGCCCTTAAAAACACAAACCAAAGACTTTAGATCCCACCTACTCTTATTTTGAGGGATAACCAAAAAAAAAGCCAGTCTTTAAAACTGGCTTCGTTGATCGTTTTTATAAAAAACTTTACTTTAACTACTGACAACCCGGGATCTGGCTTGTACGAAGCTTTACCTCATCAACAACTCCACCAAAATTACCCATTCTTAAAGCTGGCCAATGCTGACTAGCCCCCAAAAAGGACCCTGACTTTTCGCCAGATATACGACCATCTTGGATCACTAAATTTGTAAACATCTCTGCGGCACATAAAACCTGCTTAATCACATCATCAGATCCCTGGTAAAACTGAGACGCCGTATCACAACTCAAGTTACCAGCTTGCACAGAAGGCAACTGAAACAAGCCTTGTAGATCAATTTGTGCTACATCTCCAATTGCATTCCCTAATATGTCTGTAATTGCTCCAATAATCGGGTTACCTAACTCGTCAAATAAAATTAAACCTTGAGACTCAATAGCCCCCTGAAAACTACTCTGAACTAAACCAACTAAACTACCTAATAAACTCTCTAAACCATTTGAAAAATCCAAAGGAGTACTATTACCTGATGAGTCACCTTGTCCAAAGCCAAGACCTCCAAAAATACCTGATAAAATATCACCAATACCACCAAAACTACCGTTACCACCAGAAGTTAAAGCACCACCTGCCCAGTTTGTTAAACCACTTACAAGTCCGCCAATGAGGGAATCAAATAAAAACCCGCCGATTTCTGCAAAAAAGAAGGCATTTACATCTGAAGACCCTTTATTAGTTACAACACCTAGTGATTCTGCAATATCTCTTAATGTATCTTCTGGTAATGCTGATAAAACTTCTCGAAGCCTTTGATCATCTGTTAACTGAGCTAAATCAGAAGACGAAGGATTAAAAGCTACAACCGGAGTCTGCATCCCTGCATTAAAACCTGATGTTTGCTCTGCTACTACAGAAAGCAAGTAACTCCAAAACTGAGCCTTGTCGTCTGTATCCATAACTGTATATCGAGGACAGTACTGTAAAACATCTACTGGTAAAAATTGAATTAAACCATTTGTGTCTGATAGTAAAAACTCTTTTAAATTACTATTCAGCTCATTGTGATCTGTTCCACCTAACTTACCATTCCAAGCCATTGAAAGCTGGTTATTTGGACCTGTTACAATTGGACTCGATGTGCTGTTTGCATCTGATACACCATCAACCCCTGCCTGTAATCCTACTAAACCAGAGCCACAACCCACTAAAGTTGAAAGTAAACCTAGCGTACTTATAAGTGAGAGTATTTTACGAATGTTAGTTTTCATGTTGCCTCCTGACACTAACCTATCGTCCAGGTCAGGGGATAGAATAGAAAAAGCCCCTGTGCTCAGAGGCTATCTATTGGTCTTGTAAAAAAAATAGACACTAAATATGAAATTTATATAAGAAAACAAGAGGATGAAAATATTTTTGACACATAGACTTTTAAGATTAGAAAAGAGCTCCTATTTACGCTTAAACCCTTACTAGCATTGTGTTTAGACAATCCCTATAAATATGATTCATTATGGTTTTTAAGCAACAACTAGCACACTATTCTTTTAAAAAACTTTTTCTTGAGGATCCCCAGTGCTTTAACAGCTTTGGCATCCATTCAAGATAAGTATGGTTGGCTGTAGCAATAAAATGCTCTATAGATCAAAATAAAAAAACCCCTAAACATAGGGGCTTTCAATTAGTCTTGTAAAAAACAAACACTAAAATATAAATTTTCTCAGAAAAACTTAAGAGCTAAAAACCTTAAGCACAAAAAATCTAAGAATATTAGTCTTTAGATAAATCAGTTACTTGGTGGAGCAAGACCAATACCTAAACCAGGAGCAGATCCCGGCGGCACTGGTGCATGCGTAGGTGCTGGAAATACTGGTGGGGGCAGAGTTGATGACTCAGTTGCTGGCACTTGCGGAGGTGTTAAACTCATAAACGCCCCTGATATACACTCAGAAACAAACCCTTGTGCAAAATGACTTACTCTAAAAGTTGTAAGTGCAGCGAGGGTTTCTGCCCTTAATGCTTTTTCAACGTACCAAATAGGTTCATGATCAAAGAATGCGCTACCACCCGCTGCTCCCATAAGCCGATAAAAGGAGTCTTGGCAACCCTGATCACAGCTCCACAATACCTGCTTCTCTTTTAATGCGTCTACATACACATTAAGAACTTCCATATATGTTGCATCAGCATGCAACTTTAAATTTGCCTGAATTATAAAGTCCTCGAACACAGGGTCTACATAAAAATCTCCATTGTTTACCACAAGACCTCTATTAAGAAAAAAGTCCATAACTCCAGTTTTAAAAAACTCTCTAAGTAAATTTGAGTTTGTAAATTGAGTTGAACATTTTAAACTAGATAATTTCGCATCAAACGAATCAAATAGCCTCACCTCTAGACTTTGCCCATAAGACATACTAGTGCTTAACAAAACAGCAGCCAAACATAAAAATTTTCTCATTAAATTCTCCTAAAAATTATTTATTCAATCTATCACAAGCTTCTAAATCTTCCGTAAACTGTGACCTGTATTGTAATAAATATAGGATGCGTACAAAATTTTAACACCTCATATGACTTAAAACATAAACCATTATTTATATTGAATATTTTTCACTTTAGGGGCTTTTCCCAAAAAACTACCCTAGGGTTTTCAAATGAAAACTCTATTCTACACATCCATAGTATTATGCCATTTACTCATCACTAGCTGTTACGCAATAGCTAGTGATTATGGGCATGCCTACTCTTATACATCAGATCTTCCCGACTTAGACTATTATGGTAATAAATCACTGAGCTACATCAACAAAGTCAGGCTCGTTCCTTTTTTACTACCTGAAAACGCGACTCCCTCAGAAGCCTTTTTAGACACCTCTCCAACTTCTATTATAAATGGATTTGAAGATAAAACATCTTGCCCTGATTTTATGAAAGCTACATACAACAAACAACCTATTGCTAACCTACTGCTGAACTTCACTACAAGTGAATCCGAAGATGCAGATAAGGCCTACATAGTGACTCACGAAAGTAGCATCATCCCCATTGAAAAGTTAGAAGAGAACCATCAGGGTTATAAAATAACACTTCCTAAAAAACTTATTAAACAAGGTTGCCTTGGGACCCATAGATACAAAACATTAGAAATCACTTCAAAGCTCATACAAGACAATAACGAAAGATCTCATACTTATATGAATACATGTCGAGAACAGATCATTTGTGAATCTATTAGCAATAAACCTCAATTTATTTCACACTTGCGAAACAATCCACCTATGGGGTTTTTTGATCTTCCACTATATGAGCTTGCTTCCGCAAAAAAAATAGCAGTCTCAACAAAAGTTGATTGTGACTTGTTTTTAGATCAATTTGATGAAGGTGAAGTTGAAAACTTTTGTAAGGCAGCACCTAAAATCAATCAAGTGCTTAAAAACTAAAACAATAAAAATATGTCTATAATATTTAAGACTTAGTGCTCAAATATCTCAGTCGGATACTTCCCATCAAAACAAGCCTGACAATAAGAGTACTCTTTACTATGGGTTTGATTTTTTAAAACAGAAGTCTTGAGACTCTCTAAACTTAAGTAAGCCAAGCTATCAGCTTCAATTGCTTTACAAATTTCATCTTCACTCATCTGACAAGCAATCAAGTCTTCTTTTTTTGGAGTATCCACACCATAGTAACAAGGCCCTGTAGTCGGAGGAGACGCTACCCTAAAGTGGACCTCTTTAGCTCCAGCTTGCTTAACCAAACGAATGATCTGACGACTTGTAGTGCCTCTAACAAGAGAATCATCTATGATGATAACTCTCTTACCTTTAAGAACAGCCGCCTGTGGGTTTAATTTCATTTTAACACTAAATTGCCTTAGCTGATCAGATGGCTGAATAAAGGTTCGACCCACATAGTGATTACGAATCACACCAAAATCAAAAGGGATTCCACTTTCTTTGCTGTAACCTAATGCTGCAGGAACACCACTATCGGGAACAGGAATAACAACATCGGCTTCAACTGGCTTTTCTTTTGCGAGTTCAATGCCCATAGCTTGTCGTGCCAAGTAAACAGATTGGCCAAAAACTATAGAGTCTGGTCTTGAAAAGTAAACATGCTCAAATACACACTGTTTTGTTGGTCTTTTAAGATCTAGCTTTGCTGAATGAGTTCCGTTTTCATCAACCCACCAGATTTCACCTGGCTCAATATCTCTTACAAATTGGGCGCCTATTAAATCAAAAGCACAGGTTTCAGAAGCTAAAACCCAGGCTTTTTTACCATCCTGGGTTTCACGAACTCCAAGTGACAAAGGCCTAAAACCCCATGGGTCACGCATTGCTGCCATTTTATTATGACCTAAAACCAATAAGGAGTAGGCACCTTCAACCTGTGGCATTGCTAGCTTAAGTGATTCTACTAAATCATCTGTTCGACTTTGAGCAATTAAATGTAAAATAGTTTCTGTATCAGAAGTCCCCTGATAAATGGCACCCTTCTCTTTTAACTGATCTTTCACAATATGAGCATTTGTAAGGTGACCATTATGAGCAATGGATACTGGACCGTTATAGAGCTTAGCTGCGATGGGTTGAATATTGTAAGAAGACTTTTTACCACTTGTTGAGTATCGAACATGACCAATGCCAGCACTGGCTTCTTCTGTTTCAACGCGCAAGCGCCCTAAAACATCAGCAACTAAGCCTTCGCCTTTGATAACTTTATGATCTAATTTTCCAGATCGGCTATCAGGTTTTTCACTAAGCAACGCAACTCCAGCAGCCTCTTGGCCACGATGCTGTTGAGCGTACAATCCCAAAAAACACATTCTAGCTGCTTCAGGATCACCCCAAACTCCAAAGACGGCACACTCTTCATTCCAATCTTTCAAAATGCTTCCTCCAAGAAGTTTCATGTTTTTTTGTTAACTCAGTCGCATTATAACTTTCACCTGTAAGACTCACATATTCATCAGACTCGTGAACTTCACCTAATTGAATAAGTGATAAGTGCTTCAAGCTTTCATCTTCTAAGTGATCTTTTTTAAACTGTTCAAATGCATCTGTAAAAGACTTTAAGTTCTGCTGTTTTACAGAAACTAAAATTTGCATAAAACCGAGCTTAAGCTTGGTTTTATTCTCTACATTTTGATCTTTAAACTCTTCAGACCACTTGAGTGATAATCTAGATTTTCGAGCTGATTGCGATAAAGCGTATTCTAAGCCTAACTTTTCAACAACCTGTGATGAGGACCAATGAATACTGTTCTCTAAACAAAATTGAGAAAAGAGCTTTAATGCTTTGATATCATAGGTCACAGAACCATCTGTTAACTTCGTAACCTGTGCTTGTCCTGTTTTAAGCTCATAATCGTAACGACACAAATCCAAACTCATTAGATAAACTTGATCACCTGATTTTTGAAAACAATCTTCAGGGATAGAATGTGTTTGATCCGACTTTAACCCAACCAAACCAACAGCAGGAGTAGGGGGAACATTTTCATTATCAGTTTCGTTATAGAGACTAACGTTGCCGCTAATAACAGGTGTACCAAATCCATGACTTAATGAAGCCAACTGATCAACACTCGATGCAAACTGACCCATCACTTTTGTTTTTTGCGGATTCCCAAAGTTAAGACAATCTGTAAGTGCTAAAGTTTTAAAACCTTTTATAGCTAATGAAAAACTTGGCACTAAATATGTTAACCTTGATCCCCAAACAGGACAAGCATCTGTTAGACTTGGATCACAACCTAGTGCTATTCCTACGGATCGACCAGATGGCAACCTTTGAACACCAATTGAAAAGCGACAGTCTTTTTCCGTTGAGGCTCCAACTCTTTGATCAAACTGATCATAAATCCACTTACGACTCACTGCTGGTAACTGACTGTAAACTTCATCTAATTTTTTAGTAGATCCAAACTCAGATGATTTATCAAATGCCTTTGTTTCAAATGCATCAAAAGGACGATTATAAGCCGGCGCTTCTTCTGTTAATTTGTGAGGATCAATTTCTGATAAAAGTTCGTTCTTAAAAAACAAACGGACCTTTTGATGATCTGTCACAGTGCCCAGTACTTCTGCATCTAAGTCCCATTTAGCAAATATCTTTTGAATGGCTTTTACATTTTCAGGCTCAACCATAAAAAGCATGCGCTCTTGGCTTTCTGAAAGTAAGATCTCTTCAGGTCCCATTGTCTGATCTCTCAACGGAACTTTATCTAGGTGAATATCTAAACCAAAACCAGACTTTGCGGCCATTTCAAAAGAGGAGCTTGTAACTCCTGCAGCTCCCATGTCTTGTACAGCATGGATCAAGCCTGCATTCATGACTTCTAAACAAGCTTCAATCAGACATTTTTCATAATAAGGGTCACCGATCTGTACTGTTGTTTTTTGCGCAGGTCCATCATCATCAAAGGACTGACTTGCCATTGAAGCACCATGAACTCCATCTCGGCCAGTTTTAGCTCCAGCGTATAAAATATCTAATCCTGATTTTTGTGGAATAGATGTCATAAGTTTTTCAGGCTTTGCAATAAGACCTAAAGCAAATGCATTTACTAAAATATTGCCATTATACTTTTCGTGAAAATGAGTCTGCCCTTGAAGAGTTGGAACACCCACACAGTTACCATAATGAGTAAGACCTCTAACAACACCGTCTACCAAGTCAGACATACGATCTGCTTTAGGGTCACCAAAACAAAGGTAATTTGCCAAACCTATTGGCCGAGCACCCATGGAAAAGATATCTCTTAAAATTCCGCCTACACCTGTAGCTGCTCCCTGAAAGGGCTCAATAAAACTAGGGTGATTGTGGCTTTCCATTTTAAAGGTAATCTTCTCACCTTGCCCAAGGTCTACAACCCCAGCACCTTCATCAAATAGGTCTGTTTTTTCATCTTTTTGACAAGCAAATTTTTTCAAATGAACTTTAGAACTTTTATAACTGCAATGCTCACTCCAAAGCGCACTGTACACAGCCCACTCAACTTGGTTAGGTTCTTTTCCTGAGCCTTTACCTGAGTCTTTGCCTAGCTGAAGCTTCATAAGTTCATACTCTTCAAAACTAAGGCCGTACTTAGAGAGCTTTTCCTGTAAATCAGAATCAATTGTAGTATTAGACACCTAAAAACTCCTCAAGTAGTTTTTTTCCATCTGAACTTCCCATCCAATCATGAAAAGCTCTCTCTGGGTGAGGCATCAATCCAAAGACTGTGCTCTTTTCATTTTTAACTCCTGCAAGATCCTGAAAAGACCCATTAGGATTAGCCTCATAAGTTAACCAAGAGATTGTATCTAATTTATCTATTTGGCTTGGTGGTAAAAAATAACGACCATCACCATGAGCGATTGGCATTTTGTAAGTGGCACCAGAGTTACTTTTCACTCTGACCCAAAAATCCTTAAATCGACCTGATGTATTTGAAACCAAAGCCCCTGGTAAAGCACCTAACTCACATAAAATTTGAAAACCATTGCAAATGCCTAAAGTGGGAACACCCTGATCAATTGCTTTCATTAAAGACTCACAAACAGGCGCTTGCGCAGCAAAAGCACCAGAGCGTAAATAGTCCCCATGGCTAAAACCACCAGGAAGAACTAAATAATCAAAATCTTCTGGATCAAAATGATCCTCCCACCAAAGATACCGTGCTTCGCAGCCAAGTGCAGTAAAGGCCTTAAGAGTATCTAAGTCACAGTTTGTGCCTAAAAAGCGTAAAACTCCGACTCTTTTGTTCTTTGATGTCGCGTTTGTAGGAAAAGAAGCTTCCATTGTTAGGCCTTCTTTTGATGATCTTTTAGATCTTCATCTTTAATATCATCTAAAGTAAAACTATAGGTTTCTGTTAAGGTATTAACTAAAAAATCCTGGCAAATTTGATCTAGTTTCTCTGAAGTTAAATCATCTGACTCAAGCTGAATCACTTTTCCAACCAAGACTTCTGCTTGAACACTTTTTCGAACAAGTGATTTTTCTAAAGCACGTCCCTGGGGATCTAAAACTTCTGGCTTTGGAAAAATATTAACTATCGCACGCTTTTTCATAAGACCTCATTCTTTAGCTTTTTATTTTACTTAACTGCTTACTTATTAATTTACTTATTTAATCTTTCTAATATTTGATTGTAGCTTTCTTCAACGCTACCCAAATCAAACCTGAAAACATCTTTATCCATTTTTTTACCAGTCGCCTGATCCCACAACCGACAAGAGTCAGGAGATATCTCATCCCCTAGCATAATATTTTGATCTTTATCAAAACCACACTCAATTTTAAAATCCACTAAATCCAACTCTGCTGTTTTCCAAAATTCTGTTAAAATGGCATTCACTTTAAAACCAAAAACTTTAAGCTCTTCTAGTTTTTCATCACTCACAATATTCATGGCTCTAATATGAGAATCTGTTAATAAAGGATCGCCTTTTTCATCATCTTTTAAATAAAACTCAACAATAGGTGTTTCTAAAACATGACCTTCTTCAAACTGAAGTCTTTTAAATAAGGATCCTGCAACACGATTACGAACAACAACTTCAAGCGGTATCATTTCTAATTTTTGAACAACCCACTCTCTATCACTAACAACACGGACGATGTGATTACCAACACCTTTAGCCTTAAGGGATTCAAATGCTTTAATACAAATCTTAGCATTCACAATGCCTTTACCTGCAAAAGAAGATTTTTTAAGAGCATTAAATGCTGTTAAAGAATCTTTATACTCTATCCATAACAAGTCATCGTGACCTTCAACTTTATAAAGCCTCTTTGCTTTACCTTCATATAGAAAATCTGACTTGCTATAGCTCACTTTAACTCTCCAGAATAAATTTGCTCCATTCGTGACTCAATAAATCGAATATGTCTTTTACCAGAAAAAATCTCATCAATAGCTGATGGTTCAATTAAGGCCTTTGTCTCTTCATCTGCAAGGAGCAAGGACTTCAAATTAGTTTCAGAAGACGCCCTGCCGACCTTAAGGCTATGACTTAAACTTTGTACTTTTTTATAAGCCCTCTCTCGTGTCCAACCTTTTTTAACATACTCAAGAAGAACATGACTTGAAAAAAGCTGACCACCAGAGAGCTCTAAGTTTTCTTGGATACGCTCTTCGTCTACAAATAGATTTTCTATAACCCCGGTCATTCTATTTAAACCGTAATGAGCTGCAATAAAGGCATCAGGAAAAGCAACACGCTCTGCTGAAGAGTGACTAATGTCACGCTCATGCCAAAGGGCCACATTTTCCATACCGACTAAAGCATAAGATCTTAATAACCTGCTGATACCTGTTAAATTTTCTGAACTAATAGGGTTCTTTTTATGGGGCATAGCACTTGAGCCTTTTTGCCCAGCCTTAAAGCCTTCACAAACCTCTCCCACCTCTGTTCTTTGTAAATGCCTAAGCTCTACACTTAAACGCTCTAATGCCTGACCAAAAGTTGCTAAAGCAAATAGAACTCTTGCGTGCCTATCCCTTGGTATAACTTGAGTTGCTACAACTTCTGGTTTTAAATTCAGACACTCTCCAACCTGTTGTTCAAAATCAGGACCTAGAAAAGAATAAGCACCAACAGCTCCACTTAGCTTAACTCTTGAGAATTCAGTAATAGCATTCTCAAAATCATGCCTTGCTCTAACAAGCTCCACATAAAAACCCGTAAACTTCCAACCCAAAGTTGTTGGCTCTGCGTGCATCCCGTGGGTTCTTCCCGTACAGACTAAAGCTTTATAGCGTTTTGCTTTTTCTTCGAGCGCCTTTTCTAGGCCAACAGCTTTTTCTAAAACAAGTTTAGACGCTGCCTTTACCTGTAAACTTAAAGCTGTGTCTAGCACATCTGAAGACGTTAAACCAAAGTGAATATAGGCTCCTGATTCGCCAACTTTTTCAGCCATAGCTGAAACAAAAGCTATAATATCGTGACGTGTCTCTTTTTCAATTTCTAATATGCGTTCTAATTCAAAATCTGCTTTTTCAACAATCTCTTTAGCCGCTTCTTTAGGGATAAGACCCATCTCCCCCTGAACCTTAGCAACGGCACACTCGACTTGCTTTAAAAATTCAAAACGAGAGTTCAGTGTCCAAATATCACCCATTTCTTTAAGGGTATAACGCTCAATCATACTTCAGACTCCTGTGCTGTGTCTTGCTCTAACCAGTTTTTTTCAAACATCAAAAGCCCAACAGGGTCGAGTCTTTTTTGAAAAAATGGTGATAAAAAAACATGTTCTTTATATTTCCAAAATTTATCAGACCACTTACTTGTTTTATCTTCCCAAACATCATAACCAAAAGGGCTTTTTAGGGCGTCTTCTGCTGGAGGAGCCCACTCTAAAAGCTTTATCCAAGGGTATCTTTTTGCAATGAGCTCCCAAAAGGCTTCCCCCTCTTTTTTCCAATCCTCTTGAGTCATTTTATTCCAATACGGCCAACGCGTCCAAACCTGAACAGCACTTGCCTCAGGATCATACTGCACAAAAAAACTATGATCCTTCCACCAAGGTAAATTGATACTCTCTGTTCTCACATGACAGGTTGGCCAATGGGTTTTTTGTGAAAACTCCTCAACTCTGTATAAAAAACGAACCCATCTCATCTGAGGCTCTTCTATTGGTAAACCTTTAAAATGAACATCCACACCCTTAACCCAACTTCGGCTTTCACTAGGGTTCAGAGTCCAAATCCAATCTGTTCCAGACAATGACATGAGCTTTTCCGTATCTTCTATAACAAATTTTTCGTTTTCGACATTTAAACCCCAGTTTCCCTCGGCGTAAACATCTACTCCCATATCTCGACACCATTCCATACGATTCGTAGCTGCACGACTATGTGGAAAAAAAACACTCACTGGTGAATACTCTTCTTCAAAGCCACAAGAATCATCAACCAAGTGGTTTGAATAAAACCTCGAAGAAAGTAAACTTTTAAAATTTCTCTTTAGCCACTTCTGATAATGTTGGTCCGAATTAGGAACAATAGGAATATCTTTAAACTCATGATTTTTCCAATTCTCAGCAATATTTATAGACCATTCTGAATGACTCTCAAAGACACCTTCTTTAGAACTTAAACTAAATGAATTTTGTCTTTTTCTTTGACCATTTAAAACCCAAAAATCCCAAAAATTTTCTGGCAAATCATCTCTTTCCAAATAGGGAAAAGGACCAATCTGATCTGTTGCATTTAGATGCTGTATCTTATGTGAAAAGTCTATAAGTCCAACCTTATAACCTTTATGTGCCCATTGTGCAGCCAACCAGTGACCTCTTCCACCAACAGACAAAATCAATTTATCAAATTCATATTTTTTCAAAATTCAAAATCCTTTTTTGAAGATTAAAATGACTTAAACCAAACCAAGCCTTTACTAATTTTTGCTCAGCTAAATGCATACTGACTTTAACTGATTCAAAACTCAATAACTGGTGTTCTTTTATATTCCTGAGATTAGCACTTCCTAAGTCAACAACACTTCGCTGAGCTAAGATTGGACCCTCATCCATGCCTTCTGTCACAATATGAAAACTCACACCCATTTTAGATTTCTCATTAAAAGACTCACTCATACTATCTTTGCCTGGGTAAAGCGGAAGCAAACTAGGATGCAAATTCAAAAGAGGCCTATTGCCCCACAACTCAATAAATTCTTTTGGAATCAAACGCATAAAACCCAAGAGAGCTATAGATTCGATGCCATGATCAACTAAGTATTTATAAAGTTCTGACCACTCATTTTTCTTTGAAAAAAATAAAACTTTTTTACCTTTACGCTGAGCTCTGATATTACCAAGATTTGTTTTTCTACTAGACACAACAAGCTTAATATTTTGCCCATAGTAGGGGTTTTTTAGAAGAGCCTCAAGGTTAGACCCTGTTCCAGAAACAAAGACTGCCCAGCGGCTCTTATTTAACACCTTACATCCACTCCCAGCTAGGCTTTATGCCTTGGCTTGAAGGTTGTTTCTCAGTTAGTTTTTCTAAATGACCTAATCTGAAAACATCCGGAAGCAATCTCTTCACTTCAGCTTCATGAACTGCATCTACTACCAAGACCATTCCAACTCCAGCATTAAATGTTTGAACAAATTTGGTATCATCTAACCTAGATCTTTTTTGAGCTTCGGCAAAAACACCCTGCCATTCCCATTTATTAACTTTTGCTTTCGTATCTTCTGGCAAAACCCTCAAAAGATTATCCATC
>CALGNA010000050.1 GCA_937958795.1 uncultured Bdellovibrionales bacterium
AGAATAAAAATAATAATTTTTTTTGTATAAAACATATTATTATTTTGAATGATAATTTTAGAAAAAAAAAGCGACCTGGGGGTAAGGAGGGGGACCAGGCCGCTTGGGGGACGAAGCTGGATTTTCATCCAGCATCGAAGGGGTACATATCATTGTGGCTGATGGGATCAATTAAAAAAAACTATATCTGTAATAATTACTAGAATTCTAAAGTACTCACGGCCAAAGTCCATAAACCTTTAATTTTAATGAGATATTTCCGATATTAAAATCAGACACGATGAGTCAGAAAAACGGAGTTTACATCAATGAAAGAGCAATTGAGATCAGTAGGTATTTTACGAGGTTTATATCTTATTCTTGCACTGGGATTCGCTATGTCTGTAGGGGTTTCGGCTTTTGCAATGGATGATTTAGAGGATGTTGAAATGGAACTCGATGATGCTTGGTCCTCTTCTGAAGCGATAAGAGCTGCAGAGCAGCAGGCTGCCGAAAGAGCAAAAGAAGCTAAGGCTGAAAATACAAAAGCTATAGCTGCAGCAAAAAAATCTTTACTCGAAGCTCAAAGTGCCATCAAAATGTCTGAAAAAAAGATTGAAGAATATAAAGAACAACACCGTCAGGCCGTTATTGAAGCGGAAAAGCAGAGAAACCTAAAGGCTCAAGCTGATAGTGATAAGAGTAAGGCTTTGGCAGATATAGAGACAGCAAAAGTTAAATACCAAGTACAGCAAAATAAAGTCCAAGCCTTATCAAGAGAAACGCAAGCAGCTCAAGCAAAAATGGGATTAATACAGAAGGACCTTCTTGAAAGAGAAGCAAACTTGAGAGTCATTACTGAAAAAGCAGGTCAGTTAGAAAAAAGCAGAAATGCAATTGTTTCTGATAAAACAAAGTTAGAAAAAATGGCAAAAGCACAAAGGGCAAAGCTTGGGCAAAGCCAAGCTGCTTTTGAGACGAAAGTGGTTGCTTTAAAAACAGACATTGAAAAAAGCAGAGCGCTTAGAGAGCAAGCTAAAGATGATATAGCTGCATTAAGAAAAGAAGATCTTCTTAGAAAAAAGCAATTTAAGCAGTTATCTGAAGAACAAAGCAAAGCTAGAAAAGAAAAACTAAAAGAACAGGCTCGTTTAAAGAAGTATCAAAAAACTTTGCCAAAAGCTGTTAGGACTAAAGTTGCAAAAGACGCAGTTAAAAGAAGTAATACGGCTGGCAAAGTGAGGCTTTTGGAGAAAAGAGCCAAGAAGAATTGTAATATACGCTCGGGTCCTGGCACAAACTTTGGAACAATTGGAAAGCTAAAGGTTGGGAATAAGTATGGAATTTCCAATGCTCAAAATGGTTGGCACAAAATTTTGACTTCAAATGGAATCAACTACACTTCAAAAATTTGCTTCTAAATTAGCTCATTAATAGGGTCACAATATGATAACAAATGAATTAAATTTAAACATTTGTTGATTAAAGTACAAATTAAAATAGTTTAAACACCTGAAAAGACTATAGACAATCTTGGTAAGAAAATTGCTTAACTTAATGTATCCGGGGGGATGTATGAAGTTAAGAATCAATTTAAATTGTATTATTGGGTTAAGTTTTGCAATAACGTTAATTGGTTGTGGGATGGATACTGTTGAATTTAGTCAAGGTGAGGTAGGAGAAGTAACACAAGCAAGTATTATAACAGGTCATAAGATCCAATCGGTAACTGAGGCAAAAGTAGATATCTTGGTTGTTGTTGATAACTCAGGTTCAATGTATAATGAACAGGCAAAGTTTGGAGCTCAATTTGATCAGTTTACATCTTATTTTTCTGATGCTGATTACAGAATAGGTATTACAACAACAGATACAAGAAGTTCATATTCTCACCTTGAAGGTGTTGCGGGAAGCCTTATTGAAGTAGGGCCAAACTCTGAGTTATATTTATCTAAAGATATGCCAGGAGTTGCGACACGATTTAGAAATGCAATTGTGGGTGTAGGTGTAGGTGGTTCTGGAGTTGAACAACCATTAAAAGCTGCTGATTTAGCTATTCAAAAAAAGGATAGTGCAAATTTTGGCTTCTTTAGAGATAACGCTGATTTATTTATTTTAACAATAACAGATGAAGATGAGAGTCTAACTTCTAATGTATCAGCATTTTCATTAGTACAGAGAGTTCGTAGTAGCTTTAGTGTAAATAAAAAAGTGGTTGGGTTTACAATTGGGGTTTTGCAATCAGATTTGAGTTGTAGTCCTTTCGCTGCTGGATCTAAGGTTGCATCAACAAGAGTTTTACAGCTAGCTACGATTACGAATGGCTATAGTTTTAGTATTTGTGATGCTAACTATGGACCAAAACTTTCTGAAATGAGTCGGTTTATGAGCGAGAGTTTAACTGCTTTTGATACTATTAGTTTAAAGCATATTCCTAAGAAGGGAACATTAAAGGTACACATTACTGGTAACAACGGTCCTATTTCATGGAGCTTAGTAGGTAAGACAATAAGCTTTAGTTCGACTCCGACTGGTGGAGCAAGGGTTGATTACTCTTATTTAGCTGAATAGAAAATCTAAGGATCAAGACTTGAGTCTTTATAGGGGTTAAAAATACCTATAACTTAAAGCTTGGTTGATTTTAATAGTACCCATTCTTCAGCTTTCTCAGTTTTAATATTGAAGTTAGCAAATCCGGGCAAAACAAGTTCTTTAAGTGTAGACGTAAACTGAATAAGTCTATCCTCAACAGGTAAAACGCCAAAATTTAAACTTTGAGATTCATTTTGTAGTTCTATGCTTGTGCGTGGTGCAAAAAGCTCATCTTTAACAGAAATTTCTAACATACTATCTAAGTACTTTCCAATAAAGCTACAGTCTCTTTTTTGAGACTCTTCTGCTAGGTAGGCCCATCCCATCTGACTGTGTTTTACTTCGTCTTTTAAAATTTGTTTAATAATTGAGAGAGCTTTATTGTCTTTTGTAGTCGTTTTGGAAGAGTATAAAGTGTGCAACAAACTGGCATTAATAGTCTCAGTAATACAACACATCAAAACTACTTCACATAAAAGTTGGTTGGCAAAGCTGGTTTCTTTGGTTTCCCAAGGTTTGATAAACTCCATAGGTTGGCTTTCAAAAAATTCGAAACCTGTCGAGTGGCCAAGTTCTTTAGCAACTTCAGAACATAAAACAGAATGTCTTTTTTCATCTTCTATGGCTTTATGTGAAATTTTAATAATCTTAAGAGAGGCTTTGGCGTCAATGAGCTGTTCCGTGAGTTCTTTGAACCTATGTTGTGCGCCTAGCTCTGCCTGGGCCCTTTGAGCCCAGGTTTGTGAAGCAATTGAATGGTGCATGATTATCCTAACCAACAGCCACAAAATGCTGAAAAACAGGACTGGCTTTTTAAGTCTTCAACAATAATGGCAATTTCTTCTTGAGTTTTGTCATCTATACAAATGGTGGTTTGCTTGGGCTCAGAAGAAGTATTTTGAAAAGTTCCATTATAATCATTTTGTACCAGTGCAACCTGGCAGATTTCAGATTCCACTTCAGGTGGACTTTCGCCATCTAGAAGATTTGTTAAGGTGGGAGTTTGAGCTTGTGCTAAGGCTGCTCCCCCAATTACAAGTGCTCCAAAGAGTTTGCTCATGTTTTTTTTCATTACTTTGTTCCTTTAGGTTATAAGAAAATACTGAGGGTCAGGACTTTGACCCATGATCGAATTCTTTCGATGAACTTAAATTAGTGTATTTTAGA
>CALGNA010000051.1 GCA_937958795.1 uncultured Bdellovibrionales bacterium
CTCTTTAAATGACTTGCCCTCTATTAACTCTGCAACAAGTGGAATGGGAGCAAACTCTAATGTATAGAGTGCAGATCTAGCCTTATAAGCCTTAGCTAAAGCTTTTTCTGCAAGACTAGGATATTTATCTGCTAAATCTGAAACTTTCTTGAAAAATAAAGATCTGAAACCTAAAACCATACACTTTTTTAGTCTGAATTTGTCTTAAACTCAAATCTAATTTATTAAATCTGTAAAAAATTTACTTTACAAACCAATTTATAACAGAACCTGACTCTTTTGCATCAAAACAGGCAGCTGTAGGAATAGTAAACAGACTTTCTTCAGGGTCCGTATTTAATACAAAACCCGCAGGGACTTCAGAGTCTTGATTTGGATGTGTATATACCGAAGGTACAAGCCAAAGGGAATAAAGCTTACACTGCTCTCTGTATTGCTTAACATAATAACCGAGATCATCGCTGACTATATAGGTTTTATAATCAAGAGATGTATTAAGAGAAAACTGATCTGTTTCTTTTGTTTCTCGCTCAAGAATTACAAAGTCAGTTGGATTGATGTTCTTTACTCCGTTAAATGGGCCGAACTCTCCTCCTACTAAAAACAGATTAGGCTCAAGTTGAAGGTAAAAAATAGACTCTAATAAAGAAATCTCTATATTATCTGCTTCCTGCCAATGCTTTTTTACAAACTCAAAAACTTGTTTTTCTTGAACTTCATCAAAGTACTGAAACGGCATAAACTGAGCCGTTGAAACCTGCGAAAACAAAAACACAAAGTAGGCCACAAAAATATGAATTAACTTCACTATATCCCCCAATAAGATGAATCCAGATCCTAGAACCTACAAAATACATATGAAGTTATAAAGGAGAGGGGAGTCAAAAAAAAAGCCTTCAGTGAAACTGAAGACTTTGATAAAATACATTGAATTGAAGTTGCAGGATAGACTCTATTCTAAGTCGCCGTCTGTGTCTTCTTTTTCAGAGTCATCTTGATTGTTTGAAAATCTATTTTGTTGCTCTAGAATTTTACTTGCTATCTTTGAAAATAAAGCGTTCTCTTCATCAGAAAAATCTGCTATCCAATCCTCTCTACTAGGGTAGTTTGCTGCACGAGCATTCATAGCTGCTAGCATTTCAGTTTCAGATTCACTTAGTGTTTCTAGAACCTGACTTGTAAACTGATAAGTATCAGTACTTTCAAGATTTTTACGATTCTCTTGTCCAACTAGCTTAGCTTGTTCAAGGACATTGTTATAGACAACCTTCTCATCATCTGGAAGAGCTGCAATAACTTCATCTAAAGTCTTTCCTTCTTGAGTGCCAGCCTGAATTTTAGAATTAATAACAGAAAGTGTAACCTGATCTTCCTTTGAGAGCCGTCTTCTAACAATATCAAAGATGTCTTGATTTGTTAGAGGCTCTGTTTTGATTCGCTCTTGATCTAAAAGCAGTTGGTTAGCAGCTGTAATTTCTTCTTTTTCTTTCAATAAAGGCACAAGCTTAGCCATCCACTTTGTGGCTATACCTTTAACACTCACTTCGTTACCTTTAGAATCTACAGCACTCACGTTATCATATATTTGAACTTGAGTTAAAAAACTTTCTAGAGCTCGCTCATAACTCATACCACCTGCAATATATTGAGTAATATAAAAGTTGATTTCAGGAATATAAGCCTTTTCATCATCTGAGAGACCTTCTTGTGCCATTTCTATAAAATCTCTAATTTGCAGAGTCCCTTCTGCCCTCGATTTAATACCCTGATTTTCTACAGACTTTAAATATCCTTGGTAATTTTCTGCATTCATACCTGCATAAACAGCACTTTTTTGAACGCTTTCACATAAAAAGGTATCCGCCATAGAAATAATGGGAATATTTTTAAAGACAGGATTTCCATCTTCTAATATAGGGGTACCTTCTTCATCGACCAAGGTCATTTGTATATTTTGGTTTTCAATGGACTCCTTATCAATTCCAAAAAAACTTAAAAGAGCCTCTGTGTATTCTGCCAAAAGAGGGTAGTCTGATTTATTGATACTAGCTTTTCCATCTTCAGAAACAACAACGTAGTTCCCCGCAAGGATCCATCTAAAATCATTGATATCTCGAAAACTCTCATAGAAAACTGTTTTGTCTTCATTAGAAAAAACATCCAAATCTAATGTTTTTATGTATTGTTCAATAAGGTTTTTATAAACTATTTTTTCACTAAAAGCCACTGAAAGGTCTTTGTTTAGACTCTCTAGGCTTGGGTCTCCTTTCTCGGCATTCCCGATCTTCTCTAAAAGGTCTGGAATTTTTTCTGACTCAATTATGTGTAAAGTTGTTCGCAATGATATGAGTAAGCGTATTGGATTGGCTGGACCATTACCTTCGGGGTCTCGATCCCACTGTTGATATGTTTCGTATGGAAAAGGCATTTCCTCAAAGCTTGCATTAGCTTCTTTGTCTTCTGGAGAAGCTACACTCTTAAGCTCAAGCATTTCACCTGATTCAAAGTTGTGAATTGTAACGGTATCTGGCTGTTTATTTCCGCTAAAATTTAATACAACACCAAACTTAGAAAGCTCTGAGCTATTGGTTTCATTAAACTCAAAACCAGGGACTTGGTTTGCAGCATGACCCATCGAGGTTGATTTACAAACAGCTTCAGATACAAAGTCCTCTCCGTAATCTAAGACGCCTTGAATTGGGAACACCTGAAAAAACCGCATGTTCATAACGTGAGTAAAGTCCTCTGTTATGATTGCGTCAGCCATAGTTGTCTCACTACTTTGATCTACCTCAATTCCTGCGTCCTGAGCCATTGCTTGAAACCCAGTACTGATAAGAAAAAGATAGATGATATACTTGAACATATATAAGCCCCCTAAATAATATTTATCTGATTTTAAAATCAAGATGGATTGGTCATACTGCGTGGATACTGCTCAAACATTGTGCGATTAGTCATTTTTGAAGATTATAGGAGGTATAATAAATATAGATACTAAGACTTAGGCAAACAAGCCAGCGAGATCTACACTTACACAATACACATACGTATTAATTAAATTTTAGATTAATCACAGTTCTAGGTGCAAAGTATCAGGTTAGGACGCTTATCTCAATACAACTAAAGACATATATTTTACTCTTCAAAAAACCTTAAGTAATAAAAAGTTAGATCCGAATCATGGTTTATGAGCACGGAGCGTTTAATTTTTATTCTCATTCTTTATAGCTTCACGCTAGGCTGCTCAAAACTCACTTATACAGAAGTTGAATTTCTCTCAACACTCCCTTCTGTTGTTGCTCCGACTATAATAGCTAACCAAGATACCATACCTGGAAATCCAAATATCGGAATACCAATACCTGGTGATGTTTCAGTAAACGATATTGCTAACTCTACGTGTTTACCTGTTACTTACTCCGCAGGCATTTGTACAAATTGTAGTGTTACAGGTACTTTGCCAAATATCACCTTAACTCCTACAGCTGCTGGGGCCTTTTCTTTTGCACATACGGCGACTTGTAATGACGGGATTACGAGCTCAAGCACAACTGCTACTGGAACAGCGGTTGTTACTCCTTCTATTCTTGCAGTTCAAGATGTTGTTCCTGGTAATTCAAATACAGGCGAAGGTATCCTTTTAAATCTCTCTACTAATGATATCCCAAACTCTACATGTTTACCTGTTACTTATTCTGCAGGCACTTGCACAAACTGTAGTGTAACTGGGACTTTGCCAAATGTTACTCTAACTCCTACAGCTGCAGGTGCCTTTTCTTTTGCACATACCGCAACCTGTGACGATGGAACAACATCATCAAGTACAACTGCTACTGGAACAGCCGTCATACCTCCTTCGGTCCTTGCCAATCAAGATATTATACCTGGAAGCCCATATGCAGGAGCTGCAATTATATTTGATGTTTCGGCAAATGATGTAGCAAATGCAAGCTGTACGCCAGTAACCTACGCAGGAGCAATCTGTAACAATTGCACGAATATAACAGCTTTGCCAAATGTAACTTTAACTCCAACAAACCCTGGTGTGTTTTCATTTTACCATACAGCAACTTGTAGTGACGGCACTACAAGTTCTGGAACAACAATAAATGGAACTGCGGTTGCAGCACCTTCAATTTTAGCTAATGCAGATGTTGTTCCTGGCACTCCAGATGTTGGCATTGGTATTCCAATAAACCTCTCTACAAACGATGTTGCAAACTCTACATGTTTACCTGTTACTTATTCTGCAGGCATTTGCACAAACTGTAGTGTAACTGGGACTTTGCCAAATGTTACTCTAACTCCTACAGCTGCAGGTGCCTTTTCTTTTGCACATACGGCAACTTGCAATGACGGAACAACAGTCTCTAGTACAACTGCTCATGGCTCTACAATACCCACTCCGTCTATCTTAGCTGTCGAAGATATTATTCCAGGAAGCCCCTTTGCAGAAGTCGGTATACAGCTTAATGTTTCAATAAATGATGTATCAAATGCAATATGTCGTCCCGTGAGTTATACGAGTGGGGTTTGTACAAACTGTAGCGTAACTGGCTCATTGCCAAACATCAATTTAACTCCCACAACTCCTGGTGCTTTTTCTTTTCCATATACTGCAACCTGTGATGATGGCACAACATCATCAAGCACAACCGTAAATGGGGTAGCGGTTGTTCCTCCTCCATCTATTATTGCAAATCAGGATGTCATATTTGGGACTTCAGAAATTGGTATAGGAATCCCAGTTAATGTTTCTACAAATGACGTTGCAAATTCGACCTGTTTGCCAGTTAGTTACACAGGAGGAGCTTGCACAAACTGTACAGCCTCTGGGACTCTGCCAAATGTTACTTTAACTCCAACTGCTGCAGGGGCCTTTTCATTTGCTCATACGGCAACTTGTGATGATGGACTAACAACTTCAAGCACTATCGCTAATGGCATAGCTACGACCACACAAGACTTTGTTTCACTTTGGAATTTTCCAACAAACAATTTTAATTTTACCCTTCCTCTAAAACAGATCGGAGCCTCAAATTATAATTTTACAGTAGATTGGGGAGATGGATCTCCTATTGATACTGTGACTTCTTTTGGTGATGTTGACAAAAACCACACTTATTTAACTGCGGGCAACTACACCATCACTATTTCAGGGTCATGCGAAGGCTTTCAAAACAACGGCGCCTTTAGAGATAATTTACTTGAAGTTCCAAACCTCGGGTCCGTTGGGTGGAGAAATCTCTCTAATGCTTTTGAAAACAACTCAAACCTGGGGAATCTATATGGTGGAGATACTTCCCAGGTCATTGATATGAGCCGCATGTTTTCACAAAGCCCTTTAGCAAACCCTGATACTTCTGGATGGGATACATCAAGTAATACAACATTCTTACGCACATTTTGGAACGCAGACGCAGCAAATCCCGATACCTCTAACTGGGACACTTCCTCTGTTAGGGATATGGGTTTTATGTTCTACCAAACAGCAATAGCTAACCCTGATACTTCGAATTGGGATACTTCTGAGGTTCTTGGGTTTAGCTATATGTTTGCACAAACTTTACTTGCAGACCCTGATACATCTAATTGGGATACTTCTAATGCATTAGGAGCAAACGGGATGTTTGAAAACGCAAGGGTAGCAAACCCAGATACGACCTGGTGGGACATGTCTAATGTTTTTCAAGCAAACCATATGTTCACAAACGCAACAGCTGCTAACCCCAATACAACAAATTGGGTTTTAACAAGCATGCAAGATATGTCTGCAATGTTTCGCTGGAATGATGTTGCTAACCCTAATACAACTTACTGGGACACTTCAAGAGTTAGATACATGGGCCATATGTTTGGAAGTACAGCCTTAGCAAACCCTGACACATCCAACTGGGATACCTCTAGAGTTATAGATATGGGTCATATGTTTAACGACGCACTAAGTGCTAATCCCAATACAACCAACTGGGACACGAGCAGCGTAACAACCATGTGGCGCATGTTCTGGAATGCGCCATTGGCTAACCCAGATACAGCTAACTGGAATACTTCATCTGTTAGAAACATGGAGGAAATGTTTAGAAATGCTCCCCTAGCAAACCCTGACACAACCAACTGGAATACAAGTCGTGTTATAACAATGCATCAGATGTTTAGAGATGCGCCCCTAGCAAACCCTGACACAACCAACTGGGACACTGGACTTGTAAATAACTTCTCTCAAATGTTTCAAAATGCAATTTCAGCTAACCCCAATATTACAAATTGGGATACATCTAGTGCAACAAGAATGAGTTACATGCTTGATGGTGCCACACTGGCTAATCCTAATGTCGGAAACTTGTCATTAGTTGGAGTTCCTAACTTACAAGGCTTTATGAGAGGCAATACAGGTCTATCTACTAATAATTACAACATAATGCTAAATAGGTTTAGAGATGCCGAAATTATGACGGGCAACATTGAAACAACTGCTCAATATGATGCAGCAGTAGCAGGTGCAGCGAGAGCATGGCTCGCTGCTAGGTTTTGGTTCATTACAGACGGTGGATCTCTATAAAAACTTAACATACCATTAACAATTCCGCTTTTTGTCTAAATATGTTCTATTTTTTCATTAAAAGTATACCTATAGAGTCAATCTGATATAATTTTAGTATGAAATTTACACTTGCTCTACTTAGTTTTTTCTTTATTTTTCATGCTAAAGCTTCATACATTGGAACAGAGTTTCAGCTCTTGAACCCAACTACTTTTACTTCAAACTTTATCAGTCATTCTTCTTCTGAAGTATTAAAAAAGAATAAAATTTCGATAGGTTACTGGGCTAACTATTCAAATTTATCATTTTCAGAAATTCCGGGAGCTGGATTTAGTTTAAACAACTTCAACAGTTCTCAACTAGCAGGGGATTTAAATTTTTCATATGGTCTTTCAAACAACTTAGAACTGAGCCTTCAGTTACCACATACACTTTTTACAACAGTAAATACCAATACAACATCTACCACATCTTTTCAGGCAAATGGATTAGACGAGGCCAGGCTACAAGCTAAATATAGGTTTTTAAATTCAGAAAAAACCAATGCCTTTCTTTCCATATTAGGGAACCAAAATTTAATACAGCAAAATTTCTTTCGTGGCGAAAATGAAAAACAAGATATCATTGGAACTATAGGCATAGACGGGGATTTAAGTATCCCCATAAAGTATGGAGCAAATGTTGGTTACAGACTCAGAAATGCAGGCACTCAATACGCCGGTGTTACTATTGAACCTGTAGACTCTGATGCGTTTATGGCTTCTTTAGCATTAAGTTATAATTTTGGTACAATTAAATTAATCGCAGAAGCATTTGGTCATGATTACTTAAAGTCTACAGTTGGATATGAAAAAGCATATGCAGAGGGAACACTTGGCATTAAGAAAATGTTTTCAGAAAATTTATACCTTGATGCAGGAGCAGGGCGTAGCTTTATTGGAAGAGGCAAGTCTGTAGACTATAGACTCTTTGCAGGATTGCATTGGAAAGGAAAAATGCACACCAAACCAACTCAGCCTGAACTACTACCGGAAACCCAAGAAGCACTTCAAGAACCAATCGAAGATATCCTAGCTGAAGAGTCCTATATTACAGACTTAGACGAACCAACAGAACAAGATGGTCTAATTGATCTACCGGAAGATATTGAGCCTTTGGTAACACCAACAGAAGTAGCTCAAGAGTTACCAAAGAAAACCCTTCAGACTCCAAGTATTATTGAACCAGAAATCAAGATACCGGTCATTCAAGAAACAACAATTGCAGATACGTATACTCCTAATAAATTTGAGGATATCTCTAATCATATAAACAGTAATAAAGAACCATTTGTTATCTTTTATGATCTAGCCATGAGTCACATTAGGCCAGATCAAAAAAGAAAAATTAGAAAACTTATAAAGTACCTAAAAGATAACAATGATAAAATTGAAGCTATTAAGTTCTTAGGATCAACATGTGACTTAGGACCAGATAAAGTTAATTTAAACCTAAAAGAAGGCCGGGCAGGAAACCTAGTAAATTACTTAAAACAATATAGAAAAGTACCTGATATAATTACAAATAAAATCACTATTGATAGAATCGCTGGCGATGGAATTTATCCCAATACAAGTGAAGAAAACAGACAGTTAAATAGATCTACTATAATTAGAATAAAGTGGAAATAAGCATATAAAGAGCTAAACATAAGTGAAAGATAATGTATATTATGTTACATTGTGCCCTGAGCGAAAACCTACCTAGAGATCCATTAATTAGATCAATCGTAAGCTTTATTCTTTTAATAACTCAGCAGCTAAGTCTTCAGGCACATAGCCTACAGTATTTATTAGAAACTCGTCTAAAGTTTCTTTTGAAACCCACGTAAAACCATCTTTGTGATCCAAATATCGACTCGTATGTACAACTTCAGCACCCCAGGAGTTTTTAAGATAATATTCACATTGATTACTTTCTATATTCATTCTTCTTGCTACCGCAACAACTGCATGGTTTGATTCAGCCGAAAAAACCTGTTTCTCTATTCCTAAGCCTGCAACATAACCATTTTCTAATAGTCTATTTAACATTTCAATGGGCTCCACCTTAAAGCGCTCTAGATCATCCACTGGTCCGCCTACCCCTGTGGCATCACCTCTAAAATCAGACCTAATTCCAACATGATTTTCTATGATTACACGTGGATCACAACTATCTGCTACCAACTCTTGAAGAGTACTCTCACTTAACTTATTCCAAGCATCAACAATATTTAAAAAAATACCTAATGCTTTATTAAGGTCATCCTGTGGCAAAGTGTCTTCTTTTATTCCTTCTGGATTATAAAATTGATTTAAAATGGAGTATGGGTGAATAACGGAATGAGTATTTTGCTTTGAATTGAACTCAATATAGTTGCTTGTTAAATTTTCTTCTAAACAAAAACTATTATTCATATCTTCAAGTCCGCTTAGAATAAAACCACCCGTTTGCAAAGCAGGGTTTTGAGTAGCATCAAGATAATCATTTGAAAAGTTGTAGCTAAGAGCAATATCTGCTGCTGAAACAGGTTTTTTTAAAGCAAAACTAGCAAGGTCAGCTATTGTATAAGCATAACACCAACCAGCAGTACCCTGGTTTCGGACTGGGCCCATAATTTTTTCATCATACAACGTAGGGATATCAGAACAACCCTCTTGAAGCCATTTTTGTTTATCTTTATAAACCTCAAAAGCTTCATCTCTAATACTTATGAAGTGCTCCCTAAGATCTAAAATGTGCTTGGTGTTATTTTTAGCGTTTAAGTGACCAAATTTATTTTTTAAATACTCCAGATCAGGCACAGCACCTGCCTTAGCTTTACTTAAGGCGATTTCATACCAAAGGTAAGCTCCGATTTGCCCTGATTCTACTTCATCAGGGGATTTTATGTCGCTATATATTGAAATCAAAAACCATACCCTATCAAATTCAAGTGTATATTTTTTAGACAAACAGTCTCTATTTTCGTCAATAAAATCCTTAGATCTAGATAAAGTGGTTAAAACCTTAGCATCATAGTTATACGCATAATCAAACCAAGTATCATACCTCTCAAACCAACTACTTTCAAATCCTACGCAAGCTTGAGAAACAACTAGCGAATCTTGCTGAGCAAACGAAGGCAAACAACTGCCAATAATAGTAAAAAGTAGATATATGAATTTAAACACTTAAGCCTCGCAACTGAATTATAACTCTCCTAAACTGTAAAGCAAAAATTATACCAAAAGTATAAACAAACTGATCTTCGGAAGCGTTTCACAAACTTCATTAAGATATAAGAATATTTGCTCTTATAATTCTTTGATTGTTTACTGCTTTTTTAGTGACAATTGGCACATTGAAGAGTTTCCATATAAACTCATGAAAAAAGTTTACTTCGCCCCATATTACTTGTCATAAGAAATTTAGCACTGTTTACTGTGAGTATCTACACTAAGCAAGAAGCACAATATTCTTAAAGGCACCCATAAAATAATCTGCATAATCAATTGGTGCATAGATCCATTTTTTAGAAAACATTTTAATAGTCATCTAAATTACACATAGATTTTGCTCGATCACCTGTGCTTTTAGTATGAACTGCTAAGTGAGGCAAAACATATTTATTATAGAGATCATTCTCTAAGAGCTTTAAACCTTCATAACTTAGATGAGGATCTTTCATGTAATAGGAAAACCCTACACTTGTTTTTTCCATCATAACCATCTCTTCCAAGAGAAAATTAATAAGGTCTTCATCACTCTTAAAAATATGCTTAGATCCATCTTTTACGACTGTATTCTTATAATCACTCTTCTCTAATAAACCTATAATGTTATAAAAGTTATCTTCACCGACAGCCCTAGAGATAATTTCGGAGTTATATTGCTTTGTAAATTCAACAAGTTCGCCGTAAAGAATCATAATATAATCGGTATCAAAGTGTAGTTTATTTAAATTAACGACAAAATAGTCAAAAACGTTTAAAGGTTGAACGCCTACAAAAACACATTTTTTAGAAAATCCTAAACACTTAGCCTGAATAGATTTAAAATGTTCAACAAAAACAATGTATTCATTTAATAAATAAGCGTATAGTTTCTCTCTATTAGACTTTAGCTGAAAGGTTTCATAATCGGAAAGAATTCTATTTAAGATATTATTATAATAATTATGTTTAAAAGACATATATCCAATAAATATAAATGAAAGGTCATAGCTTTTACTAAGATCAAGATTATCAGCATCTAAGGAATAGTTTGTTTGAAAACTATCTAAACTCATCCCCTTTTGTGCAATGACAGATCTATCTCTATTGTCCCCCATAAGCTCAGTGAGTTCCCATACCATAGCTCCTGGGCCAATAGAGTAGGATTCATTAATGTTTGTTGTGGATTCAAACAAGGAATTTGTGCTAGAAACAAAACCACCATTATTAAAGAAAAAATTTCCAGCATGTGAATCTCCAATAATTGCTATTTCAAATGGATGATTGCTTGAACAATTTAAATCAGATGAGGCTGAACAAATACATGAAAAGGAATAAACCATTATACAAAAAAATAATTTCAAGATTTTCATGATATGATTTTATCTTTTTTGACAAAAATATGAAGTTTAATCTGAATTAATGTAAATTTTTCAGGTTTTAAGTTTCATCTGAATTGATTCTTAATCCCCCCCCCTTCATTAAGCAGATGAAGGAAGTCAAACCATGAAGAATTACAATTTTTTCACATTCATATAGCTTTAATGACAAATCACTTGCTCTGTAAAAATTTTGATTAAGCCTACCTTACACAAGCTTAATCAAATAAATTTAAAACCACTACAACTACTCTGCAGGCACAGATGCCGTCTCTAAACAAACTATTCCATCAAAATCAAAAGTTGTTATTTTTTTAGAACCATTCAAAACATAATCAAAGCCCCCAACAGATCCTAATGTAACCTGTGGTGGAGCATCTTCATCGTCTTGTAATGTTTTGTTTAAAGTAACGCTAGCATCTAGATAACAACCAAAGTTAACTTCTGCAGCAACATCTTGGTCTGTAAAATGAACCTTTAAAAAATATTGAATACTGTTAACCGTTTCAACTCTCTCAAGAACTTTAGTTCCATCATACTTCAAGTTTAATTCATCTTTTATATGGCCTTGGAATTCACCATTGGTTAGCAAGGTTCCAATAACAAAGGTCTCATTGTCTATTGCTCTCTCAATGACAAACAAATCAGGAACCGTTGTTTGAGTAAATGCCGGCAAAGCAAAAGACAAAACAATGGCTATCAGTAACTTTTTCATAAATACTCCATTTAGTTAATAAGTACTAGGATACATAGCTACCCCTTTGGATTATCGACAAACTCTGACATAGCTTATTATTGAGGTGTACTCTATTAGCTCATTTATTTATAAAAAAATTGTGGCTGCAACTTAATATTCAATTAATATATTAAAAAATCTCAACTCCCTCGACACTTGTTGGAAAATTAAAAGCATTTAAAATAATAAAACTACTTTTATACTCCTCCACTTTATCAGAAATTTTTTGTCTAGTAACTATACCACCAAAGTCACCTGAGCAGTGTGACTCTACTGGCGGAGCTAAGCCTGGATTAGAAAAGTGATTAGCAAGAGTGTCATTTTTTGCATTATCACTCTTTAACCAAGGGTGAATCTCCTGGTAGCTATGATACAGATTTAATGAGTTTTCAGTTAAATGATCAAATTCAATATACTTTTGATCACCATCAGACAAACTTAAATCAAGAGCTAAATCTACTTTAAAAGTCTCTAAATACTTAATGGGAGTATTATTTGGTAAACCTGTTAAAATTGATTCTTCAATAGAGAAATCTATTCCTTTAATGCTTGCATCACAAAAATACTCTTTTGTATGAAACATTCTATAGGACTGTTTTTTTGAAAAATTATTCATAAACTCTGTCATAAATTCAGATGTAACCTGCTCATAGTTATAGGCAGCACGATCAAGCTTGTTTATCAAAGAATTTTGGGCGAGCTCCTGCTCAAAGGAATCAAAAAAACTAAGCACATTTGACTGAAGTTGTTCACTATCTGTTAGTTCGACATCTTGTTGATCTGACTGCTCTCCTACAGCAACGCAATTTGTTTCAAGAAAACTGACCTTATCTTCTATTTTTTGAGCCAGTAAATTCATATAAGCTTCAAAATTTTCTACTCTAAATCCAAGAGAATAAAACTTCTGAGCCCCAGACTCTTGGTTGTAACTAAGTGCTGCTTTATATAAACCATTATAAATAGACTCTAGTTTTGAAAAATCAAAGACAACTAATGCTTTATTGTTAAAGCTATTACTTTGTGATTTTGCATAACTGAGAAGAGATGCATCGGCCTCTAGAAAGTTTAAAAATTCACTCCTAATTTTTGTGGTACAAATACCAGGCCTATAGCTATACCAAGGCAAACTACCAAGACTAGTTCCAATAGTATTATAATCTGTATTGAATAATTCAAAACTATTTTCATAGTCTATACCTGGACATTTACTAAATGGCATAGAAACAATGCTTTTACCACTTTCAAGCTCTAAACCTCTATCTCCACAATACAGAGTATTAAAACTATAACTAAGACCGGAGTCTTGGGCATAAGTAATTACAGCTCCTAAACCTAAAAATACAGTCATTACTATTTTTACAATCACAACTATCGCCTATTGCTAAATACTTTATTAACCATCCTCCTCCACATCTAGCAAGTATTAGCCAAGGCTCTAAAGGGCATGACTAATACTTATGGCGCATACAATACCTTAATCACTTATACCTATTACCAGGATTTGCTCTTAATACTTTTGACTATCTACTTTATCAGATGATCTGCCGATAGATCGTAGAAGTTTTGGCTTAGTTGAAATATCTGATGTACCCGTAAAACTACTTGAATCCTCACAAGAAGGCACAAGCTCCCTAGGCACTGTAGCTGATCAATATGGCGATTTTCTTGAAGATGACCCAGTTAATGACATCTTTCAATTATATAAAAACCTTAATGTAACAACTCTTGTTAAGACTTATGAGGTTGAAGAGTTTTTAAAACTAAGAATTAACAGCGATTATTAGAAGAAGATTAAAGTGCAAAATCTGCATCTACTGTCACAATATCAATCTCTTACTGTAGCTTCTTTAGTTTGTTGCAAAAGGGCTAGGCAGACGACCGTTATTGTTTATAATTTTTTGTTCTAAGGCCCTAACATCTATTGGCACTTTATTCATGCCTGTATGGAATACAATCTCTGGTATAGAAATATTATAGACCTTACTAACTACACATATTTTTCCGATATTTATTAAAAAATCAGGATATTGGACATGTCTTGAATACTCCTTAAGCCCATTCTTTGTACATAATAAAATTTCGTCTGTATTCTTTTTTGCGCTCACTACATTTTCACAAAATAACTTTGCTTCTTTAGATTTTGATTTAGAGAGAGAAACAGTGGTGTCTTTGAAAAGCTCTACACAGCTAGTTAACTTACTACTTTGACATCCAGAAACAGCTAATAAACATCCAAATATGATCAACATCCTTGTTATCATTGCATATCCTTTTCTTGTTTATATTTTTATACACCGAGATTCAGTTTTTGCATATTAATGCCTAGCATTAGTTAAACTCACTTGTTCTTAACTATAAAAATCAAGAACTTCATAAAAGTCTGTCTTTTTGCCTATTTTAATTTCAACCGACTCTCCTTTATCCAAATTTAATAGGCTTTTTCCAAACGGAGATTGAGTTGAAACTATCTTAACTTCTCTTTTTATTTCTTTAGCCTCAAACACAATTTTATCTCCTCCACCATGAGGCATTATAAAAACCCAAAACTTTTCGCCCTTATCTTCATTGAACAAATGAACCAAAGAGTAGGCTTTTATAACTGAAGAGTCTTGCCTAATATCAGAGTAATTTAAAATATAGTTTTGCAGTTCAATGTACTGTGATTTGAGTTCTTGATAGCGTTTCTTTTGTGCTCCAGCTAAATAGCCAGCTTCAATAGCCCTTGTATCGTATTTGCCCTCTTGTTTAAGCTCAGTATCTGTCGCCGCTTGATGTGCAGCATTAGAAAGCTCTTCGTACATGAGTTTGTTTTTTTCAAGATTTGCAAGTATTTGCTTTAGCAACTCTAACACTACGTTTTGATAACCACTCACCCTTATACCCCACAAAAAAATAGTTTTATCACCAAACCATAAATTCCCTATCTGACATAAAGCTTAATTACTAAGTAAAATTTAAACAAATACAATTTTACAAAAAAACCGCCTCAAAAAGATACTCTTCTTACTTTACTGGGACTTAAACCCGATATTTATACATGAAAAATTTATTATTTTATATCTCTATTGGCTTACTTTGCTCATTAACTTTACTCACTCAGGTTCATGCACAAAATCAAGATTGCGCAATTACTAGAACAAACAGAACAGGAGCAGATAATGCATTTTCACTTATTTGTGGATCAGAAACATTTAATATTCCGTCGGTTAATGACCTAAGCCCATTTACATCCTTAAATACTACACATTATAAAGTAAGGGACAATAAAGACGGGACATATACAACCATGGAGACAAATAGTAAACCAAATTTAAGTTTAACAGCTGTCCTTGCAGATATTGCAGCGGCAGAAAAAGCAGGAGTACCCTATAGTGGTTATTCAGCTTTCAGTGTTAGCTTTGACCCGGCAACACTCAATGAACTAAAAAAATTAAAAGCAGAACCTATACCTCAACCTGAGCCGAAAGTTATTGAGCGAATCGTTGAGGTTGAAAAAATTGTAACAGAAACTAATACCGTCTATCAGCCCTATACTGCTGGAGCCCAACCTAACACACCCCGAGGGAACCCCCAACAAC
>CALGNA010000052.1 GCA_937958795.1 uncultured Bdellovibrionales bacterium
ATATAACTAGGAGTTCCTATGTCATAAGCACAAGCTTGAGCTGCAAAAGTTTGAGGTGGGAACATTAAGCTTAAGATGCAGACGGCGAAAAGAAATTCAGAAACACTGTGTATTAACGAATTTTTCAATTTTTTTATTTTATTTTTCATAACCAACCGACTCCCTTCGGCTTAGGATCCTTAAAAGGCACACTTTAGCAGTTTTTCAAAGCTTTTGGTGAGCCTCAATGAATAGCGGAGAATTCCGGTTGTAAGGCTTGGCTATAGTCTGTTTCTTTACATTTTACCCAGACCGGACACAAGAGCAGCCCTACTTAGGTCCTAGTGCTTTGAATAAAAATTGCAAAATACAGATTGAATGAAACTTATTTACTCTTTTTTTTTACAGAGGCTGTTTTTTATACTTTTAACAGTTTTTTTAACGGCTTTTTTTTTATTCACTGGAATCTCTTGCCAGGCGCTCACTCACAGCCCTGAGTTTGATCATATTTTGGCTGTACAAGAGCAACTCAGGCTTAGATTGGCTTATGGTCAAAACTCTTCTCCACATATCCATATTGGGTCTCAAAAAACTCTCAAAGCCAAAGCGATCTATCCATTTTTATATTTATGGGGCATCAAAGAGGGTCGGACTGAGTTAAATATTGATAACAAAAAAATGAAAATCCATATTATCTCAAGAGAAAAAATGGACACGCTTGAGGCTCTGTCTCAGCTTGAGAAAAAATTAAATCTTAGCCTTAGCCTTACTTGGTCTGATCATGACTTTAAACTCACTGCAGAAATTTTGCGCTACCAAACCTGGCTGAGTCTCAAGCAGGCCCATGATAGCAGTCCATACAAATGGACCTGGGATTTAAAAATCTCACAAGCGCTTTTAGAAAACACGCGCTTTAAAATCCAATCTCATAACCCTCAACTTAAAGACCTGGGCTGTTGGTCCAAACAAGGTTTTTTGTTTTTTGATAAGCAGAGTTCTAAATTATGGGAACAAGAAAAAGAACCAGAAAAAATGAAAGTAAAAAATCAAACACAAGCCAACAAACAATCTAACCTAGATCTTATCTTACAAAAAGAACTCCTCTCCTGGGGCTTTCAAGTCATGCCTCTGACTCTTTCTCCCCAAGTTTTAATGGAGCTTAAGTGGCTTGAGGTTTCAAAACCTCAAAATAAGAACAAGGGCTTTAACTGGCCCAAACAACTGATTTGGAATGGAGAACAGGGCTGGCTTTGGAATCAACTTGAAGGCAGCATCCAATCACAAGAGAGTGTTTCTTTTTCAAAATCACACCACAGCACTCAAACTCATTTAAACTTAAACAAAGAGACTGTTCTGTCTTCAGGCGGAGAGTTTCCCTATGAATCTGGGTCTAAATACTACAAGAGCATTCAGTGGAAAAACTATGGCTGGAACCTCAAAGCACAACTTGAATCTCTTTATCTTAACACGGCCAGAATAAAAATCTCTATGAACTGGTCAGAACTTCAAAATATTCAACCAGGCCTTCCCCCACAGGTTTTATCTAAAAGCTATTCACAAAGTTTAGATGTCAAACTCAATCAGCCTCATGTTCTCATGACAAAAGAGACCGCCTCTTACTCCAATGGCAACAGTGGATTAGGCCCCCTTCATCATATTCCTCTACTAGGTCAGCTTTTCAAAAGCAGAAGCTTATCTAAGGGAGATTCCATTGCTGCCTTAAGTTTGCAGCTCACTAAAACCAGTTTTTGTCCTAAACAATTTTAAAGGATTTTTCCTCATGCTAAATCACAACCCACTGCCAACACAGTTTTATGAAGCTTATAAAAAAGTAGATCAAGCTTTTGGCCCTATACAGATGGCCACAGTTTTAAACCCTGACTTTAAGCACAATGTTTTTAAACTTTTAAATCAAGAGCCTCCTCAAATTAAACAAAGAGTTTTAGATGAGTTTCAAAACCTTGGGCCTATTAAGAGCCTCATAGAGGAGCAACCAAGGCTTACTGAAATCCTCATACAAAAAACAGGAGAGATTTTTTTTCTTGCAGGTCAAGGATGGGAAAAACATTGGGATCGATTTTTTTCAGAAAAAAGTTTTGAAATCTTTGTTCAAAAAATTGAAGAATGTGTTTTACGAACCCCTGATTACAATATCCCTTTTGCAGATGGTGTTTGGAATGACTTTAGAGTACACATTTCAAGACCTCCCCTTTGCCCACAAGGACCAGAGGTCTCTTTAAGAAAAAAAAGCTCTGTTGATTTAAGTGTTGATGATTTTGACATAAACCCAGATCAAAAAGATAAAATTCAAAAACTTGTTACAAGTCATAAAAACATTATGATCTTTGGACCTACAGGATCTGGTAAAACAAGTTTTTTAAAATCTTTATTTGAGTTTTTACAACCTCTTGAAAGGTGCGTGATCCTTGAAGATACACCAGAAATCCATGCACCCAACAAGGTGAGTACACAGCTTTATACACGTCCTAAAACTTTAAAACATTTACAAAGTTTTTCTTACCAAGACTTAATCAAAGAAAGCCTGCGTATGAAACCCGATAGACTCATCCTAGGAGAGCTTCGTGGGATGGAAGCTAAGGACTACTTACTAGCATTATCAACCGGACATGAAGGAGCGCTTTCGACACTTCATGCCTCTGATCCAAAAGAAGCGCTCTATAGATTAGAGATGCTTGTCCAGATGGGAGCACCCCAATGGCCCCTAACATCTATTCGAAGGCTTTTGCATTTAAGTTTAGATGGACTGCTACAAGTAAAATTTTGTGAAACAAAAGGACAACCTGTTTTTAAAAACTACCACAAGGTTTGTGGCCTTGGGCCTGAAGGGCTTTTTTTAGAAACAGGTTTTTGATAACTAGGTCATGTTAAAGCTGTTTTTTTCTACACTTGCTTAGAAAGAATACTATTTAAAAGAATACTATTTAAAAGCACTCTACCTAAAAACAAGAGTCATACTTTGGTTTTAAATAAACTTTAAATTCAGTACGCCTGTTTTTAGCTTGATCACTTTTTGTTACTTCAGGGTCTATCAAAAGTTGACTTTCGCCTTTTCCGATAGAGCTCATTAAACTCTTAGGAATACCGCCACTAATTAAGAGGCTCTCAACAGTTGATGCTCTTTTTTGTGATAGTGCTAAGTTATAGGCTTTAGTAGCTGGAGTTGAGGTGTGACCAACTACAACGATCTTTTGAATATCATCGAGCCTTTCTTTGAGTTTACCTATAACACTTTTGAGTTCGCTATTGAGTCCAGACAAGGATCCAATATCATTTTCAAAACGAAGCACAATGATATTTGTACTATCAAAAATATATTTAGAATCACAAATATTATGAGTAACTTCTGCTATTTTAGGTACAGAATTTGGGACAGGTGCTGGATCAACTGGATCAAATAGCTTTCTAGGTTCAGACCAAAGCCTAGGAACATACTTTAAGCCTCCACTGATTCTAATATCATTACCGTCATTGCTTGAAAAGGGGTTACCAAAACTTAAGCCCCCAAAAGCAGCTAGAGTTTTTGTTAAACCCGTACTTACTCCTGCATAAAATTCATTAGGGTTTAGATTCTTATTAAATGGTATTGACCACAGTCTTGCCCATTCAATATTAGTTCCCATTTTTTTTGTGATAGGTATATAAACTCCAGCACCAGTATAGAGCTGTTGTTCCATGTTAATACCGTCATTTGTCGTTGGGTTTGTTATAAATACAGCATCTTTTGAATATCTATAACCAATATTTGTTACAATTTGCCCCCAAGAAAATAAACGCTCAAAAGCAATTTTTGCACCAACCCCAAAAGAGTCATCACTGAGAAAGTTACTTGTTCCAATAGGAGAGCTTGTATTGGGGTCAACCACTGTATACTCCCCCCCTTTAACAGGTATGCCAACTTGGGGAATTATACTCATGGCCCAAAGTTTTCTTGTTAAAAATCTCCACCTTGCAGTTAGATGGATATCAGAAAAATCGCTTATTGTTTTGCCATCAGCTGTTTTGAAAGTAGAATACGCTGTTGTAGCACCAAGAAAAAAAGTATCTGTTAGATACGCTCCAAAACCTAAATGGGTTGAATACATCTCTTTAATGATTTCATCTATTTGTGATGAATTTGAAGAGTTTTTAAAAACGAGTGGAGATTGAACCCAAGATTCACCTAAAGTAAAAATCATATCAAAATCGTTATATACGTGCGAATTGGGAAGTCTTGTATCTTCTAACATTTCAAATGTTAAACTGTTTGATCTGGTAAACTGAAGTATGTTCACTGCAAAAGCTTGATTGCATATGCAAAAAAAGAAAACTGATACAGTTATACTATTTAAAAAAAATTTCATATATTTAATCCCACTCAATTACTACTAAACCATTGCCACCAGCATTTCGAAGACCTGAGTTATTACCCTGTCCGCCTAAACCAACACCGACTCTATAATCTAAATCTGCTGTGTTTGGCGTATCTCTTCCAATGCCTGGCAGAGTGAAGCCATCTCCATTATCTATTGATGGAATAAAACTTGAGCCACCCCCACCAGATGCCTCTCTGTAGGCATGACTTCCGCTGCCGCAACCACCGCCACCACCGTAGTAGCCTGAGCCACCACCGCCGCCGCCTTGATTTGCGCCTGTTAAACCTGTTCCACCTCCTGTTCCACCACGAAGTGGACCACCTGCAACAGCAGGCCTAGATCCACCTGCTCCAGCCGCTCCACCAGAAGCTTGAGAGCCACCTTTTCCTCCAAGACAAGCTCCACTCAATGAATTTCCGCCATTGCTTGCTACTAAGCCTCCTCCAGGAGCACCATGAACTCTTGGATTCTTTACAAAGTTATCATCTTTACCTATGCCTGACCCAGCTCCAGCAATAACTATAGAATCGTTTATCTGTGCAGTAGAAAAAGAAGTGGCATCAAAAATACCGGATAGTCCACCACCACTGCTTCCTTGTTGATTAGCACCAGTTTGCCCTCCACGGCCGCCTCCCCCGTAAATAGTGGCAGGAGCGCTAATAGCCCAATGGTTACCTCCACTACCAACAACAACCAAAAGATTACTGTCTGGAAGATCCATTTTTTGAATGTAAGTTTCTACGTAACCACCAGCTCCACCATGGGAAAAGGAACTTCCACCACCTGCCCCCCAAGCCTTTATTTTAAACCAACAAGCTTGATTGCCCAAAGTGCCTGTTGAAGCATCAAAAAATTGATCACTTCCTGTATGATCAAATATGGTTTTATTAGAAAAACTAGCAGGAGGAATTGAAGTGCAAATAACATTAAATGGGTTAGAGGCAGAGTTGACTGTTCGATTGAATGTATCCGTGATGTTGCCCGTGATTTCTAGATTTAAAGTTAGCACAGAAGAAGTAATACTTTGAGATCCGCACTCTGGGGCTGATAAATCAAATGTTCCCATGCTTGTACATGTACAACTTATGGGGCTAGCATTTGGAGTAGAGTTTAGGTCTGAAGGTAAGGTGATTTCAATATTTAAATCTGGAGTGCAGGTACCAGAAACACCTAAAAGTCCATTTTTTTCAAGATTTGAGATAGAGTTAAAACTTAAAATAGGGGGAGGCGCAGAAATACTATCTAAAGTAAGATGATAATTTTCTCCGCAAGATATCCCAAAAAATAAAAAGCAAAAAATCAAAATAAGTTTAATGTTTTTCATAAAGTTTTTCATTCTGAGATTAAAAGCAAACCTGGCTCATTAAATGAAGTCGGAGTTATTTCGCCTTTTAATATAATGTTGCTTTTTAAATAGTATTCTTGTGTGCCTTCTGTCGATGAAGAAATAACTCTCGTATTGTTACTGTCATTATTATCAATAATCGTTTTTTGAGTTGCTTGTAGTTTATTATCAACTCCTTGAATTTGCTCACTTAGTTGCCAACCTCGACTTGCACATGAAGTTAAAAAAACAAGCATCAAAAAGCAACTTATACTATATAAAAGTTTCATAATTAATATTTCGGAAAGTTACTAAATAATGTAAAGTTTTGTATCAAAATGATAAAAGAAGAACTTTTAATTAGTAAATTGTTATTACATTGTTAAATCAATAATAGGGCTCGACAAGTTAGAACCTGACTGAGAACCAACACAGTAAACATCTGTTCCTGATGAAACACATGTGTCGTTTCTATATACCTTCATTTCATCTACTCCAACGAAACCACCTCCAACATCAGATCCGAATTCGTACGGAGAATTATGTTGAGTGCCAGAGGTGTTTCCAAGCTGCCCCCTATTGTTTCTTCCCCAACACCAGACTTTATTTGTACTACTTAAGGCACATGAGTGTTCTTGCCCAACCCCAATATCAACAAGTGTGCCCATTGCTGGTGTCGAAACCATAGCGGGTGTTGATACATTGGTTGTTGTTCCATTTCCAATCTGACCTCTATTGTTCCTTCCCCAGCACCAAACAGACCCATCGTTTTTGAGTGCACAGTTATGTTGATAGCCTGTACTTAGCTTTTGCACATCATTTGCTAATGCTAATGTTTGAACAGGTACATTTTGATTGGTGAAATTACCGTTTCCAAGTTGTCCAAGGAGGTTCTCACCCCAGCACCAAACGGACCCATCATTTTTGAGCGCACAGTTAGCATCTGAACCACCTTGGCCGACAGAATGAATGGTTTTCACATCAGTTAAGCCAGCAACCTCTTGATAAGTTGTTACTCCTAAAAAAGCACCATTTCCAATTTGACCTTCTGTACCAACCCCAGAGCAATAGACCTTCCCATCAAACTTGTGGATGCAATGAGTGCTTCCCCCAATAACTAAATCAGATACATTTGATTCTACAAAAACCGGCGTTACCTGGATTGTGTTATTTCCAATTCCTAACTCTCCCCATAAGTTACTACCCCAACAGTAGAGGTCATTATTGTCCATAATTGTACAAGCTTCAGTATGATCCCCCATAAGGGTTCTGACTTTTGCTGTTGTTGGAAAAATAACTTCTGCAGGTGGATTATAAGCTGCAGTTGTGCCTAAACGACCCAGTGATTGAGCAGAAGAAGTTCGAAGATACTGTCCCCAAGAATAAAGAACTCCTGTTGAAGTTATGGCATAACCATTAGATTCTAAAGGTAGTATTGCAACTGGTGTTACACTAAGTGGCATTGCTTGTTGCACAGGAGTAAAGTTTCCTCCAGCTCCACGTGTCTGAGCGGATGCAGCTCCTCTTCCCCAGCAAAATATATCTTTATCAAGTTGCATAGCACATACAGCATGGTTTCCGTCCTCAACATATCTAGAGGCTCTTTCGCCAAAAGCAAGTTCTAATGGAGTCAGGATGTGAGCGCTTCCGATGCATGGAGTATCAAAATTGGCAGAAATAATATTAAAGCTTATATCGTCACCAGCTGTCCCACTTCCATCATAATTAACTGGGACAATAATTGAATTATCAGAAACAGAAACAGTCCCTAAATAAGACCCTGTAAAGCCATTTTGATTAATTTGAATTGAAATATCTGCATCTTCGATTGTACTTATTGGGATTGCAATACTGCCAGAGCTGGGTGTGCCAGACACAAAGGTGCCTGTAACAGTAGGGGAAACTGAGCAAGTCACTAAAATTTGATCTACATTTAATAATTGATTAGATTCCAATGTGATGTGGTAATTTTGACCACAAGACACGCCAATGAGTCCTAATGATATATATAGTAAGTATTTGATTTTCATTTGACCTCTTGCGCTATCTTTGATTTTCATCTCATTTTTATCGCTTATATAAATATTATATAAATATTATATAAATATGTAAAATGAAGCTAGCATCTTTGTTTTATTTTGAGATTGAAGTTAAAATTTTTACTCAGACATCTTCAGTTGAGAAAAGTACTTTACTGCTATGTGAGAATGTTCCGTATTACGAAATAACTGTCGAAAATTTTTGGTAATAAGTACAGAATCCTTAGAATTCTAAATTTTAACTCACTAAGTCTCTAGAGTTAATCTGTGTTTAGACTTCAGACTATAACATTGGAGTAACAGTGATAAAGCTTTGACTAAATCACGCAGAACTTTATTCCTTCTACAACCTCATAAAATACAACATGTTGAACCCATCTAGTTTTACCAATGGCAATACAGAAGCTTCTAAATAATTTTATTTTACAAAGCTTCTTATATACTCATATACTCATTTTAAAGATCTGACGTATTAGCAGGTTTGTTCACCTTAAGACTTAACTCTATAAGTTGATCAATTGAAATAGGATTTGGAGCCTCAGACATCAAACAACTTGCTTTAGCAGTTTTTGGAAAAGCTATCACATCGCGAATTGCTGTTGCTCCACACAAGATCATAACAAGTCTATCTAAACCCCAAGCAATCCCACCATGAGGTGGCGTTCCATACTTTAAACCTTCAAGGAAAAACCCAAATTTTTCTTGCTGCTCTTTTTCTGATAAATTTAAAAGTTCAAAAATGCTTTTTTGGATCTGCTGGTTGTGGATCCGAATACTCCCACCTGCAATTTCATAACCATTACAAACAAAGTCATAGGCTTTTGCTTTTAAGCCTGCTGCAATTTTTCCTAAATCAGATGTACCAAACTCTGGTGCAGCCTTTAGTGCTTCATGAATAACCTTTAAAGCCTCATCAGATGGGGACGTAAACGGATGATGACATGAAAACCATCTCTCTTCTTTTACGTCGTACTCAAGAAGTGGCATATCTGAGACCCAACAAAAGGCGTCGTCTTTTTCAAAGGTCTTCCAACGCTCTGGTTGCGCCTCATTAAGATGAACTCTTAAAGCGCCTAAAGCCGTTTGAGCAATACGTTTTTCAGAGGCAATTAAAAACACAACTCCATCACTACTGACATCACAACTTTTAAATAAAGTCTTTATTTGATCTTCAGTTAAAAACTTAGAAACAGGAGATTTTACCTCTTCGCCTTTTCTTACAAAGTACATCAAGCCTTTAGCTCCATACTGACCTACAAACTTAGTCAGCTGATCTGTTCGAGATCGTGACCAAGCCTCATCAGACTCAAAACCTAAAGCTAAGACCTGACCACCTGATTTTAAAACAGATTGTGTCACTTTAAAATCAACAGACTCAAAAACAGAAGATACATTTTGAATTTGAATTGGAATTCTTAAATCAGGTTTATCTGAACCATAAGAAGCCATAGCGTCTTCGTAACTTATAATTGGAATTTCACCGATGTCTTTGTTTTTAAATTTTTTCCATAGTCTTCGAGCTAAGTTCTCATTCATCTGCATCACATCGCCCTGATCCACAAAAGACATCTCAATATCTATTTGAGTAAACTCAGGTTGCCTATCTGCACGAAGATCTTCATCTCTAAAACACTTTACTATTTGGTAGTACTTTTCATAACCAGCAACCATTAAAAGCTGCTTTAATGTTTGAGGGCTTTGTGGCAAGGCATAAAAACTGCCAGGATGAACTCTTGATGGAACAACATAGTCTCTTGCTCCCTCTGGCGTGGACTTATAAAGCATGGGTGTTTCGATTTCATAAAACTCACCCTCATTTAAAAAAGCTCGAACCTCTTGAGAAACCTCATGTCTGATACGCAAATTATGATGTAAATTTTTTGATCTCAAATCTAAATACCGGTACTTTAACCTTAGAGACTCCCCAACTTTATCATCCTCTATCTGAAAAGGCAGAGGCTCAGATTCTGATAAAATATCTAGCTCACTAACCTTAACCTCTACAGTACCTGACTTCATATTAGGATTTGTCATACCCTCAGGGCGAACATGAACCATGCCTTTTACTCTTATAACCCACTCAGATCTCAAATTTTTTGCTTTTGGCAAAGTCTCTGGGTCAATAGTCACCTGAACCAAACCACTGCGATCACGAAGATCTACAAAAATAAATCCGCCATGGTCCCGTCTATTATGACACCAGCCGCAGAGTGTGACCTCTTTTCCTACTAAAGTTTCACTGATGTCGCCTGTATGGTGACTACGATTAAAAAAATTAGGACTCTTCATTTGCCTCGACCTCAATATGATAGATTTTTTGACAGCTTGCAGATTATATGAAATCCACTAAGTTTGCACATGAAGAAAAAGAAAAATCAAGATTCTAACTTAAAAAACAGCTCTAAAAACGGCTCTCAGCCGACCTCTACTCCTTTGGCACCAACAGGCTCGTCTCTTGGTAATTTTGACCCCGTCTCTGCATATATGCAGCAGATTAAAAAATACCCACTTCTTACTAAAGAAGAGGAAAAAGAACTCGCAATAGATTACTATGAAAATAAAAATCCTCTAGCAGCAGAAAGGCTCGTTACCTCTAACTTACGCTTTGTGGTTAAAATAGCAGGGGAATATTCTAAGTTTGGTGCCAAACTGATCGACCTGATCCAGGAAGGCAATGTCGGCCTCATGCACGCAGTAAAAGACTTTAACCCCTATAAAGGTACAAAGCTTATTACTTATGCGGTTTGGTGGATTAGAGGTTATATTAAAGAATATCTCATGAAGCAAAAATCACTTGTTAAAATGGGAACGACCCAGGCCCAAAAGAAGCTTTATTATAATTTAAATAAAGAGAGACAAAAACTCTTATCTGAAGGACTAGAACCCTCGGTAAAGTTGCTCAGTACCCGACTTGGAGTTGAAGAAAAAGACGTTGTTATCATGTCTGAAAGACTCGATAACCCTGACATCAGTCTGGACCAGCCTTTAGATGATAGCTCACAGGCAACTTTGATGAACCTCCAAACCTCTGACTTAGACGAGCAAACAGACTCACTATTGGCTCAACACCAAGAAGTGGCCCTTCTTAATGAGCACATAGAAAAACTTCGCCCTCATTTAAAAGAAAAAGAAATTAAAATTTTAAACGAAAGAGTCTTATCAGAAGACCCGAAAAGCCTTCAAGAGATTGGTACGGAATGGGGAGTCTCTAGAGAGGCTGTCCGTCAGATGGAAGCTCGACTTATAAAAAAAATAAAAAACAGTCTAAAAGAAGAGCTTCAAGATCGCGAACCCAACTAGCTTAAAATAAGCTAGTTATTTAATACTACTCTATAGAACTATGAAAAAATGAAATGATTTAACTTGCCATTTGAACTGGATTATCAAAATGCTTGCCAATTAAATCCTTTAAGCTACCTAAAGCCTGGGCGTGAAGCTGAGAAACACGGCTCTCTGTTACACGAAGGACCTTACCAATTTCTTTAAGATTAAGCTCTTCATAATAATAAAGGGACAAGACCATTCTTTGTCTTTCTGGAAGACTTTCTACACATGATAAAATCATGTTCTTAACTTTTTTAGAGTTTAACTGAACAAATGGATTTGCAAATTTATAAGTCTCTAATATGGACATTAAAGATTTTTTATCAACAGGAGCATAAGTCGCCTGCTCATCAATAGACAAAACATTGACAGGTCGAGTTTCAGATACAAGTTTATGGTAAACCTCAATTGAAACGTCTAGCTCTTCAGCAATCTCTATTTCTGTAGGGTTTCTATTGAGTTCCGACTCTAACTTAGTTACAGCTTTAAGTATCTTCTTAGACTTATCCCTAATAGATCGAGGAACCCA
>CALGNA010000053.1 GCA_937958795.1 uncultured Bdellovibrionales bacterium
ATTTTTGATGAATTTGTAGGAACTTTTCATTTAATGGCAAAGAGTTTAAAAGTTGGGCACTGGAGCCAGGATGTTTTTATGGGTCCTTTAATTGATAAGACTGCAGTTGAAAAATACATTCGTTTTCAAGAGATAGCCAAAAGAGAAGGTGCGGAATCTTTAATGAGAGGAAAACTACTCAATCAAGATCAAGATGGTTATTATGTTTCTCCAAGTATCAATATAGTAGATCGCTTTGACCCCGGATCTGTTTACCAGAAGTCTGAAATTTTTGGTCCAAACGTAGCTTTATTTAAGGTTTCAGATTTTGATGAAGCTATTTCTCAACTAAACGGGACACAGTATGGTTTGTCTTCAGCCATTTTTACAAAAGATAGGGCTTTGTATGAAAAAGCCTTTGAAGATTTAGATGTGGGTTTACTAAATTGGAACAGAACAACCAATGGTGCTAGTTCTAGGTTGCCTTTTGGCGGAACAAAAAAATCAGGAAACCACAGGCCTACAGCTCATTATGCACCTTACTATTGTGTTACACCGGTTTCTTGTTTAGAGGATCTAACTGAGTTTGAAGGTGAAATTAAACTGCCTGGGGTAAGTTGGCCTGAGAACATCTAAACATTGTTAAGTGTTGATATAACTAAAATAAGGATGACACGGATTGCTTATGAAAAAATTAATGATTGCTCTTGTTCTTTTGTTGTTTTTTACGTCCCTAGGGCTTCAGTTTTCATACAAGAATGCTGAGCTTATTAAGAGCGCTGGTGATCAATCATTTGAAATTCCTGAAGGGGCAGGCTTACTGAAAGTTTTATCTTCTTTAAATAAAAAGGGATATCTAGATAAGATTAAATTCTCTAAACTTCTAGTAAAGTTTTTTAAACCAAAGACTCAAGTATTCCCAGGAACTTATACTTGGGATAAATCAATGAGTTTAGCAGCTTTTTTTAGTATGCTTTCTAACCCTAATTTACAGTTACATAAGTTTACCATCCAAGAAGGGTGGAACTTGTATGAGATTGCAGATAAATATGAAAAAGAAGGCTTTGGAACAAAAGAAGCTTTTATTAAAGCAAGTTATAACAAAAATTTATTAGAAAAATTTAAAATACCATTTGATAGTTTTGAAGGTTTTTTATTCCCAGAAACCTATATGCTAGAAAAGCCATATAAGGCAGAAGCAATGGTAGAGGCCATGGTAAAACTCTTTTTTTCTAAATCAGAAAAACTAAGGCAAACACCTGAATTTAAGGAAATGGGGCTAAAAAAATGGAGTGTGTTAGCTAGTATGATTGAAAAGGAAACTGGTGCTGGTTTTGAAAGACCTATTATTTCTTCAGTTTTTCATAATAGACTCAGAAAAGGGATGAGGCTTCAATCTGACCCGACTATTATTTATGCTTATTGGGTAAAAACTGGTGAGCGTTTAACAAATATTAGAAAAAGACACTTAACAACACCTACGGATTATAACACCTATACAGTGAAGGCTTTACCAAAAGGACCAATAGGAAACCCTGGGTATGATGCACTTCATGCAGTTCTTTATCCAAAAACAACAGATTTATTGTATTTTGTGAGCCAAAATGATGGGACACATTATTTTTCTAAGACTTATAAAGAGCATTTAAATGCGGTTCAGCGCTATCAACTGAACTCAAGTGCTAGAAAGGGAAAGTCTTGGAGAGATTTGAACAAGTAAAAAATTATGGCTTAGTGTTTTAAAAAGAAATTTTTAGTTCGATTAGAGTAACTATAAACAGCAATTTTATTTTTAAAAAAGAATTTTTTATAAGGAACAATAATATCTACAATTCTATCTTTATCATAATCTGCTAAAAATAAATTAGATACTTTTTTGTTAATTTCATAAGAGGTATCATAGGCTTTATCTAATATAAATTCACCCGCAGGAAGAGTTTCATGATTTGTGGTTATGAAGACTTTTATTTTTAAGCCAGATTGGGTTTTTATCTTATGAACCATTATTTGCTTTTTAGATCGATCTAAGGTGCCAGTGACACTAGATAGGACTTTATCTTCTTTGTTTGAGAATTGATTAGAAAAAAAATGAGTTTGTCTTTCTACTTCGGTACAAAAGAAGAGAAGACTTGCAGAGATGAGAAAAAATAAAAAGCTCAAATTTTTATTCATATATTTATTTTATGGAATGAATTTATAGAGGTCAAAAATCTTTAAATAATCTTGGGGCCAAGGTGCTGAAAATTCGATACTTTCTTGAGTAAGGGGGTGCTTAAGTCCCAATTTTTTTGCAAATAGGAGCATTTTATCAAGTTTTAATGCTTTAAGTTGGGTTGATAGTGGCAGATTATTATAGAGATCGTCTAGGATAATTGGAAAGCCAAGGCTTTTTAAATGGACTCTGATTTGATGAGTACGCCCCGTTTTAAGACTTACTTTTAAGAAGCTAATGCCTAAGTTAGAGTCTAGGTTTTCAACCTCTGTAACAGCCCATTTATGATGAGGGCTCATTTCATCATCAAAACTGTGCATTTTGAGGCGATTTGTTGGGTGTCTTCCAATGTAGCTTTCGATAGTTTTATGCTTCCAAGGAAAAGCGCCTTTAACAAAACAGTAGTAGACCCTTTTGGCTGTTTTGTCTTTAAATTGGGAGGCAAGTTCTAGATGTGCTAGGTCTGTTTTTGCCATTGCTATGAGTCCTCGAGTTTTTATATCAAGTCGATGAACAACACCTGGTCTAAAGGGTTCAGAGCCTTCTGAGAGATTTTGTGAATGATAAAGTACATAATTAACAAGTGTATTGTCTGGGTGTCCTTTTGAGGGGTGTACCGGTACTCCGTGCTCTTTATTAATCACTAGGAAGGAATCATCCTCAAAAATAATAGCTAGGTCACTTTTTTGCGGTTCCATTGAAAGAGGAATTTCTTTTATAAATTGTTCAAAGTCATCTTTATAAAATTGGATGATATCTCCATCACTTAAAGTGTATGAAGGCTTTATAGATTTTGAATTTACAAAAACAAAATTATTTTTTATAGCTAGCTTTGATTTTGTTCTCGTTAAAAAGACTTTATTATTGGCGAGATAGATATCAATTCTAGAGGCTTTATCTAGTGAATAAGTGTATTCAATTGGAGGATTATTCAGAGAGGGCTTTGTCATACATTTCAAGGTAATGAGAGACTACTTTTTCTGAGTCTAAATTTAGTATTTTAGAAATCTGTGTCACAAAGCCTCTGATAAAGACTCGAGCTGGCAAATTATCAAAATCATGAGACTCAACACTTAAAATATAGGACTTACTTATTTTAGAAATTTTGCTCATATCTTCTAGAGACATTTGAGCAAGTTGACGAGCTTTTTGCAGATAGACGCCGTCCCAATGGTCTGGTTCGGGCATATCTATGGGTGCAGCTGTTAACTCTGGTTTAGATGATGTAGGAAGGATAGGTATTTGATTGTTGGGGTCAGTTGCAAGAGTTTTTTTAATATCAAAAAAGTCAGAAGTTCTTTTAGGGTCGTGTAACCAGGTATCATAAGCGAGTTTTGTTGTGTTACTTTTTAGTGTCTCATGTGCTTCATCAAGAAGAGTATTTAGATTTTCAATTTCTTCATTCGTAAATAAAGAGTAAAGTGCATTTTGATCTGGCCCATATGTTTCTTTAGCCTGGTGGTAGGCTAGAGTAATCTCTTTAGGAGTAGCTTTTTCATGGGTACCCAAAAGTTCATAAAAATTTTTATTTTTCAATGTTTAAGCCCGTTGTATTTGATTTACAACTTTAACAGGGTTTAGCCATTTTGCAAAGATATCAATTAACTGAGTTTTTGGAGTGGAGTGCCCCGGCTGCAACATAAGTGGGAGTCTGTTCCTAAGAGCAATCCAAACATCATCACTATATGAAATACATCCCAGTGCATTAAAATCAAACTCAAAGTGTGCATTACAAACTTGTTGTATGGACGTAAGAAGATCTTCATCTTCTTTAAGCCTACACTGGTTTATGATGATATGGGTTTTGAGAGTTTGAAGAGCATTTTTAGCTTTAACATAAGTCTCAGGGCTTTTATCTTTTATGTTCGACATCCAAAGAGTTGGTGTTTTTTCTTTAACACTAGCTGCTAAAGCAAATTCTTGAGGACTTAAGGTGTTTCTTAAAAGTTCTTGAAAGGACCTTCTTAAAAAAGCATAAAAATTTTCAATTGCAGAAGGATCAGGAGTCGTAACTAAGAATTTATGTTGAGCCCTTAAAAAGATTTCAGTTGTAATAGCATTTGTGCCAGCTGCTAAATCAAAAATCACATAATGGAAAAAAGGTGAAGATAGGGCAGTAAGAAGTTTTTGTAATTCAAAGGGAGTTAATTTATTTTCGTTGATGAGTGTTAAGTCATGACTGGAGAGATAATAAAGCCCCTTAGCTTGTGTGGATGACTGTAGGACCTCTCTTATGTTTACACTAGGTACTTTTAGAAAATCATCTAATGTTTTGTTTACAATAGGATTTTCTCCCAGGAGTGTTGGAACATTTGATGCTCCAATATCTAAATCAATAAGACAGGTTTTATAGCCTTGGTTTGCAAGGCCAATGGCTAAGTTTGAACTTACAAATGATTTTCCAATACCACCTTTGCCACCACCAATAGCCATAAACTGAGTGGAATTTGGAATTTTATAGGGTTTGTTTAATTTATCTTGGCCCATAGTCTATTCTCCAGTCCGTTTTTTTAGTTTGTCTCTTGGTTTATTTTTTCTTTGCTAAGAGCTCTTCGGCAAAAGACTTTCTAATATAAAGGGGAGCGACGGATTTCCACTCCTCTTTCTTTATTTTACAACTATTTGACGGATTAACCAACAAACGATTGAAGGACTCTACAAAAGCCATGGGAGAAGCTATAATTGAATTTCTATAAATATCTTTAATAACTAGATCTGTGGTTACAAGAGTTAAATTTTCACTGGCACTTTCAAGCTCTTTAAACTCTGATGAGTCTATTGAATATGGGTACTGATAAGTCTCCCAGGATTGGTTTTTTAGAGAGTATTTATATGTTTTAGCAAAAAATTGATTGTGATGGGCATTAAAAAGAACAATAAATTCGGTGCTTTGTTGTAAGTGCTCAGGTTCTAATTCTGATTGAGTTATAAATGACTGAGCAACAATATCAAAACTTGAAATTGGATAGATAGGTATTTGATGGGAGTAGTTAAGACTTTTAGCTATATTAAGTCCAAGTCTTATTCCTGTGAAACTGCCTGGCCCTTTATTTACACCTATTTTAGTAATATTAGATAAATTAAGTTTAGTTTCTTTAAAAGCTTGGTCTAGAATTTCTGTTACAACTTCAAACTGAAACTTTTGTTCTGGCCATGAGTTTAAATAAATTTTCTCATGACCTTTATAAAGAGATAAAAATCCATATCCTTTAAGGTTTGTTTCTATGCAAAGGTGATAACTCATTACCAACCTGAAAGGAAAATTCGTGAAACATCATTAAAGGTAGAGAAAAGCATTAAGCCTAGTAATAAGACCATTCCTACTTGTTGAAATAAGATCATTTTTTTTAAACTTACAGGCGAACCTTTTATGGCTTCAACTGCGTAAAATAACAAATGTCCACCATCAAGCACTGGGATTGGCAAAAGATTAAAAACAAAAAGATTGATAGACAAGATGGCCATCATTTGTAGAAAAGGTGTCCAGCCTGTATCAAGAGACTGTTTTGCAACTTGGCCAATACTCATAAATCCACCAAGCGATTTAGAAGAGACTTGCCCTGTAATAAGTTTGTAAACGCTAACTAGAATACCAATAGTCCATTCGTAGCTCTTAGCAAAACCCTCATTAATAGATCCAAAAAACCCCTTAGAAAAGTTTTTAGTTTCAGGGATTGTATAATCTATTGCAGACATAATACCAATTAAAGGCCTTTTATCTACTGTTCCGTCAGCATTCATTATTTCTTGCATTTTTGGTGTTAGTGTAAAATCCATGGATTTATCATCTCTAAAAACAGACATGATAACACTTTTCTCTTTTATGTTTTTAAATATTGTTGTGACTTGTGTCCAATCAGCAAGCTTACTTCCATCAATTTTTGAAATACGGTCACCAGGTAACAGTCCTGCTTTTGCAGCAGGTGAAGACTTTTGGACCTGACCAATTGTGAGCCCCAGATTTGCTAAGCCAGCTTCCGTAAAGTTTTTTGAAGGAGGTTTCATTTGAAAAGTTAGAGGGTCTTTAAGATCTTTTCTTTCAACTTGAATATTCCAGACAGTTCTTTTTTTATGAACTTCTGAATTCCAAACATTTTTGAGTACATAAAAATTTGGTGTGTCTATATTATTTATTTTTAAAATTTTATCTTGAGACTGTAGAGTTCGTCCTGATTTCAAGCTACTGTCAGGAGAGAGATAAACACCTGAGGCAACGGAACTCGGAGTAATGTCTGCAATAGTTAAACGTTCTTTTTTTAAACTTAAGGGATTTGAATTTGGTTGTTTTAAAATTTTAACAGGTATCTGAAGAGTTTGTTTTTCTCTTTGAATATAAAGAGAAACGGTATCCTTATCTGCAAAGCTATTTATGACTTTATCAAGTTGGGACCAGTGTTCAATCTCAGTTTCATTTACTTTAAGGATCTTATCTCCAGATCTAAGTCCTGCTTGATAACTAGAACTGGTAACAGGTAGGTCACCTAAAAAGGGTAAAATTTCTGGGTTACCATGAAAGGCAATGTGACTAAAAAGTAGAATAGCAAAAACTAGGTTTATAAAGGGTCCAGCAAAAACAATGGCAAAGCGTTGCCAGAGTTTTTTATGGATAAATGACTGGTCTTGGTCTTCTTTGGCAACCTCAGCTTCAGGGTTGTCACCAAACATCTTCACGTAGCCACCAAAAGGGATGAGACTTAAGCAAAATTCGGTGTCCCAAAAGTTCCATTTAATCAGCTTAGGGCCAAAACCAATGCTAAAGACTTGGACTTTAACACCACAGAATTTAGCTACTAAATAGTGACCCATTTCGTGGATAAAAACTAAAATTCCTAGTAGTAAGATAAAAGGGCCCATGTGGCCAAAGAGTGATTGAAAAAATCCCATGATGAATACCTCGTATTTTAAATGCTTGAAATTAGAATATAAATGCCAAACCAAAACAGAATATAGGTGCAGAAATCATTAGGCTATCGATTCTGTCTAAAACTCCACCATGTCCTGGTAAAATATGACTTGAGTCCTTAGTATTTACGTATCGTTTTAGGGAAGAAAAGAAGAGATCTCCGGCAACTCCAGATAATAAAAAAGCACAGCCCCAAAGTATGGTTATGAGTTGATGACTCAATGCTTGCTGGCTTAATGATTTAGAAAACAATAAGCAAAAAACTAGAATAGAAACAGTAAATCCAGAGAGAAACCCAACAAAGGTTTTAGATGCTGAAATTGAAGGAAAAAAAGATTTAAGCTTTTTCTTTGAATATTTTGAGAATAGTTTTCCGCCTAAGTAAGCGAAGCTATCTTGGATGCATATTAGAAGAACATAAGTTAAAAAAAGTTTTTTTGAACCATCTTGGATAATAAAACTCATCGATGAAAACGAAATATAAAAAAGAGAGCTTATGAGTATATAGTGACTTGAGAATATATAGTGATTAGGGGCCACATTTTTTGTTTGAGAACTGTGGGTCGCTCTTCCAAGTGGTAAAATAAACAGAAGTAGAACAAAACTACAAAAGTTAATAAGAAGTTTTGTTTGCAACGCAAGAATTTCCATAGAGTGAAAAATAATAGTCAAAATACAAAGAGAAAAAAATATAAGACTTGATTTTTTTTTCTCAAAAAGAAGATCAGATGCCTCGAATATGCCAATTGATAAAATACCAAAAAATAAATATTTTATATATTGAGCTGGTATAAAATAAAAACAACTGCCAAGAAGTCCGATAAGGACAAGGCTTGTTACTGTCCTTGTTTTTAAATCTGACATATTTTTTTGATTGGACATTAAGCTAAGCTTTCCTTTATTGGATCCATATGTTTGAGTCCACCAAAGCGTCTCTGGCGACATGAATATTCATTTATGGCTTCAAAAAAGTCTTGCTTAGAAAAATCAGGCCAAAATTTAGGGCTAAAATAGAGCTCACTATAAGCAGAAGACCAAAGCATAAAATTAGAAATACGTTGTTCACCACTTGTTCTGATGATCAGATCAGGGTCAGGTATGGTTGAAAATTCTAAATGAGATTCAAAAAGCTCTAAGAATTTTTCTTTTGATGTAAGCTTACTGCTTGAAGAGAAGGCTGCCTGTGCTGCTTTAAAAGCAGCTTGTAGAATCTCTTGTTTTCCACCGTAGTTAAGTGCAAAAATTAAAGTAAGTCCTGTGCATTTTGAAGTTGCTTTTTGAATATCGGAAAGTTCATTTTTTAAATGATCTGGAAAAGGGGTTAAGTCACCTACACACAAAACGCGTACATTTTGTTTTAAGAGGTCCGCTTTTCTTTTTTTAATGTGTCTTTCTAGGAGTTTTATGAGGAATTGCACCTCTGATACGGGTCTTTTCCAGTTTTCAGTACTAAAGGCAAATAGAGTTAAATAAGATATATTTTTATTAATTGCTGCTTCAACTATATCTTGCGCAGTTTGGCTGCCTTTTATGTGGCCCCAAAGTCGGGAGTGTTTTTTACTTTCAGCCCATCGACCGTTCCCGTCCATAATGATTGCAATATGGTTTGGGTCTATGTTTTTCATTAAAGGACTAAGAGTTCTTTTTCTTTATTTTCAGAAAGAGTATCAACCTTTTTAATAAATTGGTCTGTGAGTTTTTGAATTTTTTCGGACTGAGTTTTAAGTTGATCTTCGCTAATGTCTTTGCTTTTTTCCATTTTTTTTAAGGATTCATTAGCGTCTCTTCTTGCCATTCTTATGGATACTCTAGAGTCTTCAGTCATTTTTTTTACAGCTTTTACAAGATCTTTTCTTCTTTCTTCTGTTAACTCAGGAACTTTTAGTCTAATCACTTTTCCATCATTTTGGGGCGTCATTCCTAAATTAGATTTAACAATAGCTTGCTCAATTTGTTTCAACATTGGGCCTTCCCATGGAGAAATTAAAAATGACTTTGCATCGGGTGTAGAAACGGCAGCAACTTGAGAAAGAGGAGTGAGGTTTCCGTAATAAGGAATTTTAACAGTGTCTAGTTGGCTAATTTGAGCTCTACCTGTTCGAACTTTACTGAGTTCTTTAGCAAGAGAGTCGATAGCCTGGTTCATTTTTTCTTCAGAGGATTTCATTAGATCTTCAATCATAAAAAGCCTTTTATTTAGGTGTGCAGCACTTTCTTTTGCCTTAATAAGGTTTACCTTGCTTAGAGCATCTAAAAAGTAATTAATGCAACGTGGCAATCGGTAAGTTTAATTATTCAGACTAGCTATGAATAAGAGTTCCTATTTCTTCTCCTTGAACCACTTTTATAATATTTCCAGGCTTAGAAACATTAAATGTAACAATAGGGAGTTTATTATCCATTGAAAGGCTAACTGCCGTTGAGTCCATAACTTTTAAGCCTTTTCTAAGGACATCAATATAGGCAATGTCTTTAAATAACTTAGCATCAGGGTAAAGAACCGGATCTTTATCATAGATCCCATCAACCTTTGTTGCTTTAAGGATAACTTCGGCTTCAATCTCCATGGCCCTAAGTGAAGCTGCTGTGTCAGTCGTAAAGTAAGGACTACCAATTCCAGCTGCAAAAATAACGATACGACCTTTTTCAAGGTGTCGCATAGCTTTTCTTCTGATGTACGGCTCTGCAATTTGCTCCATTTTAATGGCAGTTTGGACACGAGTGGGAATATCAAGACTTTCTAGTGCTTGCTGTAAGGCAAGGGAGTTAATACATGTTGCAAGCATTCCCATGTAATCGGACTGTGTGCGATCCATGCCTTTTGTAGCTCCTGCAACGCCCCTGAAGATGTTACCACCACCGATAACAATACCTATTTCTGTCCCAATATCATAGGTTTGTTTGATTTCTTTTGCTATCTTTTCAATGATATCAAGTTGAATTCCATTTTCTTCCCCGCCAGCTAAGGCTTCGCCACTAAGTTTAAGAAGAATGCGTTTGTACTTTGGTGTTTTCAATTAGAACCTCGTTGGCGTGTGGTATAGATTAGGTATTTTCTTTTTTAAGATTTTTTGCAAGGTTCTGGTGTTATAATTCAAAGATAAAATAAAAAAAGCCAAGAAGAAAATTCTTGGCTTTTAAAAGAGCTGTGTTCGAAGTCGTAGAACACAGCCAAATATTTTATAACAAATAGGTTCGTTTTTTTTAGTTTTGAGAAGCAGCAACCTGAGCTGCAACTTCTTCAGCAAAGTTATCTTCTTTTTTGACTAAGCCTTCACCTAATTCAAACCTAGAAAAACGACGAATTACAACGTTTTCACCAATTTTAGCAATTGTATTTGTTAGATAATCCTGAACAGAAATATTTGGATCCATAACAAATTTTTGATCTAATAAAGAAATTTCTTTAGCCCATTTAGCAATTTGACCAACCAAAATTTTATCTAAAAATTCTGGTTTTTTGCCTTCTTCTAAAGCTTTAGCTTTTAGAACTTGCATCTCACTTGCTTTCATCTCTTCAGGAATTTCAGTTGATGAAATATAAAGAGGGTTTGCAGCTGCAATATGCATAGAGAGGTCATTTACAAAGCTCTTAAAATCGTCGGTTCTAGCAACAAAGTCTGTTTCAGAATTCACTTCTAAAAGAACACCAATGCGTCCATCTCCGTGAATATAAGAAGATACAAGACCCTCAGTTGTTACACGTCCAGCTTTTTTGGCTGCTTTGCTTAGGCCTTTAGTTCTTAGCCATTCAATGGCTTTGTCCATGTTGCCTTCATTTTCAGCGAGTGCTTTTTTGCAATCTAGCATTCCAGCGCTGGTTCTTTCTCTTAGTTCTTTAATTGCTGATGCAGTAATAGTCATTTTTAAAAGTCCTTATTATGATTTTTCTGTTTTAGTATCTGTTTTAACTGCAGCTGGAGTAACAGCTGCTACCTTAGGTGTTTCTGTTGGAGTAGCTGCTGCTGCAGTAGCCGCTGCTGCTTCTTTAGTTGGAGTGGCTGTTTTGGGCTCTGCTGCTTCAAGATCAAGTTCTTGTGCAATTTCAACTTCTTCAGCCGTTCCAGCTGCGACAAGTCTTCTTTTGGAAACTTTAACAACTGCAGGTCCGCCCGTTTTAGCTGGAGCAGCTTGTTTAGCTTTTTTAGCAACGATTTCTTTAGTATCAGTTTCTTCAACTGCTTTGTCTTTTTGGGCTTTAAGAGTTTCTTTCCACTCGGCAACACCTTCATTGTAAGCTTCAGCAACTGCGTTCGTAAAAAGTTTAATAGAACGAATCGCATCATCATTACCTGGAATTGGAAAATCAATCAGATCAGGATCACAGTTTGTATCTGCAATAGCGACAACAGGTATATTAAGTTTTCTCGCTTCAGCTACAGCAATATGCTCTTTAACGGCATCAACAATAAAAAGGCATCCCGGAGCTTCTTTTAGGTCTTTAATTCCGTCTAAGAAATCAACTAAACGGGTGTATTCTTTTTCAATTTGAGAACGTTCTTTTTTTGAGTAAAACTCAAGTTCATTGTTCTCTTTCATTTTTTCAATTTTCTTCAATCTGTCGATACTAGATTTAATAGTTGAAAAGTTAGTAAGCATTCCGCCTAACCATCTTTTCGTTACAAAGTACTGACCACTTGCCGCTGAAGCTTCTTTGATGGGCTCAATAGCTTGCTTTTTAGTTCCAACAAAAATCAGGGGACGACCTTTGGCTGCGACTTCATTTTTTACGAAATCAAGAGCTTTTTTAGCACTCTCTAAGGATTGTTGTAGATCGATAATATGGATTCCGCCTCTGTTTGTGTAAACATAAGGTTTCATTTTTGGGTTCCATCTTTGGGTTTGGTGTCCAAAATGAACCCCAGCATCAAGCATCTGCTTTATAGTCAGTGACATATATTCTCCTAGTTAGCCGCCCCCTGGTGAAGACGCCTTATTAAAGGCGACTAGAAGTATGAACCAGAGGTGTGGATTTGTTTAGAACTAGGAGCTATCACGAAGCCTATAAGGAGGCAATAGTTTCGGAACTTAAATCTTCCTCATTTATAGGAGTTAGGTCACCCAAACCAGCAGGTCCTGCTGCTTCTTCTGATGGTGTAGATTTAAACTGTTCGAGGTACTTGTTCCAAAGTTTAAGTCTATCAGATATGCCATACCAGGAGCATTCAGGGGAGAAGGCCTCGTATGCTAAAAATACATTTTGTAGTTTATCAGACCATCCCTTTTTTTGATCAATATTAAGGGATCCAATCATGGTTTTCTTCCATGAGATCTTTGTGTGTTCCCATTGATTGCCAAAGTGTTTGGTTGCAAAGCGCTCTAATTCTTTGAGTTTTTTTGAGGCACTTTCAAAAACGTCGTCTTTATCCGAAAACTGAGGACAAAATGAGCTAATTTGGTCACTTTGCTTACAAATAATACTAGGTGAAGGGTTTTTCTTGTCTCCCTCTACAACCCAAATCTGGGTAGAAGCCTGCTCTTCTTGTTGAGCGTTTTTGTACTCTTCTTTTTTTTGAAACTGTACAATAAAACCCGGAATAGAGGTGTCTTTTTTAACCCCAATAATACTTTGAAAAGGAAGAGAGTTAAGGGAGGAGGGTCGCCACATTTCAGGGTGTGAGCCTAAAACCCAAGATTGAGCAGTAATAACCTGACCTGAATCTGTTAAGAGGCTTTCAATTTTATCATCAGAGCTATTCCATGTCTGTGCTGATACAGAGGGCATATGAATCAAGCCTTCGATGGCTTCGATATTTTCTTGAAAACTAAGAAAGCTCTCTCCCATGCAATAGGGTAAACAATCTCGCAAATTTTTGTTCTTAAGTTCAAAGCCGTTAAAGGGCCTCATTTTTCCTTTTTTATAGGTCAGTAGATTGGCTTCTATGTTTTTAAATTCAAAATATTGATCTAAGTTATCAGTCGAAGGGTTTGTTTCTTTAACTGCAATCCAAGGCCACATATCTTCTAATTGCAAAGATGAAAAAGAAGGTTTTTGTGTTTCTGGAGAACCTGAATCTTTAGGTTGCTTTTCTTGAATAATTTGAGTGATTTGTGGGGTTAGCCATGCCGTTTTAAGGCCAGCATTAACTGCATAAAGGGCATGTAAGTAAGCACTATAAGTGGATCCTAAGATGACACAGTCAAAGTGAAGATCTTGATTTTTTTTAGCCATGAAGGACCTCATCGTAACAGTTTAGTTCTTATTATCACATCATATTATAGGGATCGACATCAATATCAATACGAACCTTTTTAGGAACCCAAGACTCATCGCCCAAGGCTTGAAGAACCCATTTCCGCAATTGCAGGTTCTTAGCACCTTTAAGGAGAATTAAATAGCGCTCTTTGTTAAGTAGCTTTGATATGGGGGCTTCTACGGGGCCCATAAGAGAGGCATCCTTCCAGTGAGGGGACTGGAGCTTTTTCATTCTCTGGGAAAGCCAAGAGGCCGTTTGGATGGCTAGGTCTTTATCTTGGGCTTGGATCCGGATTGAAATCATTTGAGTAAAGGGAGGGTACTTAAAGAGTTCTCTGAGTTTAAGTTCCTCTTCTGCAAACTGAGGAAAAAGAAGTGGGTTTTTGGCTTGGAGGCTTGGGTGATGAGGGTCATAGGTTTGTATCACAACTTTTCCGGGGTGCTGCTGGTGTCGACCTGCTCTTCCACTGACTTGAGTCATGAGTTGGAAGCTTCTCTCGGTAGATCGAAAATCAGGGGAGTGAAAACCTATATCTGCTAGTACTATGGCCACAAAGTGAAGTTTGGGGAAATCTAAACCCTTAGCAATCATTTGAGTCCCAACTAGAATATCAATATTGTGCTCTTCCATATCAAAAATAAGTTGATCGAGGGTTTTTTTGTTTTGGATTTCGTCACGGTCAGCTCTTCTAATCCTTGCTGTGGGGAAAAGTCTTTCGAGGTCTTCACAAACTTGCTGAGTACCAATGCCAAGGGTTTCCCATTTTTTTTGGTTACACTTTACGCAAGCAAGGTCGTAGCTTTCTTGATAGCCGCAATAGTGACAAAGGACATAATGATGAAAATGTTGAGTCAAAGTGACGGCGCAATTTGCGCATTCTCTTGTGTGTGAGCACTCCCCGCATCTAACGACAGGAGCCATGCCTCTTCTGTTTAGAAAAAATGCAGCTTGCATATTGTCTTCAAGACAGAGTTTGGTTTGCTCTAGGCACTGATCTGTCATCCAAAAAGGTTTTGTGACATTGTTGTTGGTTTTTTTTTCTATTTTTACGATTTCAACATCAGGCAAGGGTCGTTGTTCAACACGTTCTAAGAGTTCATATTTATCGTAGTTGCCGTTTAAGCAATGGCTCCAGGTTTCAAAGCTAGGTGTGGCTGAGCCCAAAATGATTTGAATGTCCAAAAATTTAGCCAGCATAATTGCAGAGTCTCTAGCATGGTACTTTAGTTTTTCTTCCTGCTTAAAACTAGAGTCATGCTCTTCATCAATAATAATAAGCTCTAAATTTGGAATAGGGATAAAGAGTGCAGATCTGGCGCCAATTAGAATCTGAACTTCATTATTTTGAACAGCCCACCAAGTATTGGTACGGTCACGAGGAGTGAGTTGAGAGTGATAAACTCCTACTTTATCTCCAAACCTCTCAACAAATCTCTTTTCCATTTGCGGAGTTAAAGAAATTTCAGGGACTAAAAATAAACATTGTTTTCCTTGTTTTATTTTTTCTTCAATGAGCTCCAGGTAGATTTCTGTTTTTCCAGATCCTGTTATTCCATAAATTAAATTTGTTTTAAACTGATTTTTTACTTTTAGTTTTTCAAAAATATGACTTTGCTTTTCAGTCAGAGTTTTCTTAGAAAGCTCACCCTTGTAGAGAGCTCTTTTTTTGCGACCCTTTTGTTTAAGAGCTGGAAAAGCGAGATCAAATGTTAAGCCAAGTGGAAAGTGATAGTATTTAGAAACCCATTGGAACCATTTTAAGTAAGCAGCTGAAAAGCTATAAGATTCTTCATGTGGCTCAATGTTTTTAACTTTACTAATATCAAAATCTAATTTTTCAGTATTTTCTGAGATCACAACACCTGAGGCTTGTCTTTTGCCTAGGGGAGCAAGAACTCTTGTTCCAAGTGGTAAGTCCTGTTCGCTAAGATAGGTTAGTGACTTAAATAAGGGTGCCTTTACAGCTACTTGATATAATTTATCCTTAGATTGTCTCATTTTGAGACTTTAGCAGAGAGTGTCTTTTACCGATACAGTTAATGTGAAAAAAGTCTTTAAAAAGTCTCATTTTAATAGAAAAAATCTTATAAGATTTAGTCTCATTGCTGCGTTAAGTGGATTCTTTTTTCTATTTCAAAACTGCGGAGAGCTGGGCACAGATCAAGGTGAAGTAAGAGACCTGATTCGTCAAAGTTATATGGAAGGCTTGCCTTTTGCTTATAGTGTTCAATTAGATATGTTGGCATATTCATCCTGTTTGGCCGGAAGACCTTTTCATTTCAAAGCTTCGTCTTTTGCAAATGCGCCTTCAACAGGGATTTCTCTGAGGCCTAGTTTTATAGAGGCCATAGAGATGCTAGAAACGGAACAAAAAAAAGAAGCTTTAATTTACTCAACTATAAATGCGAATCGGTCTTTAAGTTTTGCAATACGTGATGAGTTTAATATGCAAGTGCCTATGACATTTGGGGAAGCAGGTAATATCGGGAGAGCATTTTATGATAAAAATAGGGGCCTGTCTCTAGATTCAGTTGCATTTTCAGATCCTTTAATAGACGCGCTTGAATTGGCTATTGCGCCAAATGGTCTAAATTATATTTCATCGACACCAAATGTTTCAGGAACAAATTTAGATTTAGAAATTCGACTTTCAAACTCAGCTGCAACAGGGACTCTTGGTAGGGAAGCAACAGTAACAAGGTGTTTGGCATCTTCTGGATGTGGCCCCAATGATACATCAACTGGGAATAAGTATTTAGTTTTAGGTTATAGTCCGAATGCTGTTTCCAAGAGACTAATTGGGCCTGGTGATGATTCAGGCAGGGCTGAGGCGAGTAAAGAAAACACCTATGGCATTCGTTACAAGGTTAATTTTTCACAGAGCAATACGCAAAGATCAAGCTCTCCTAATCGAAAAATGTTTATTCAATTTGGTGAAAAATTTAATGGAACAGATTGGGAAGACATGAATGAGTCTTGGGACTGCGACAGCCTTAGTTTTACAGTCGTAAGACCCTCTGATGCTAATAAAGAGTACTTTAACGGGGAGCCTGCAATCGGAACCCAATTTTTTTCTGAAGTACCAACTGAGTACCATCCTGATGATCCAGCATGTAGTGCACTTCCTGATACAGCTTTAGGGCAGGGAAACTCAACTGATAATGATGATTGCCCAACTATTGAATGGAATGGAGTTTTTTACGAAAGATTTCAGCAAACAAGTATTGTTTGTCCTCTTCATGCGGATGATCCATTAGAGCCTAAGTATGACCTTGTGAGAAAAGTATTACCTGCTTCAGATTGGTATGTGCATATTGATAATGATTTTCCTCATAGAAACTGTATCGTCCAAAAAAACAGATTCGATAGCTGTTATGGTCTTGAAGAAACGACAAGTCGCAATAGTATCAATCAAAAGCTGCCTATTCAGTATTTTGAGGAGCAAACAGCTTCATTAGGCCTAGTTGGTTTTGATGGAAACTGTGGAAATGGGACAAGAGCGTTTTGTCCACATTCTTTAAATATCTGTGTTCGGAATGATTTAAAAACTAACTTTTAAATCAAATTCAACTCACTAGTTAGACCATTTTACACAGTTAAAAAAGAAATCCTCTTGCAAACACTTTCTATTCGAAGAGTTGTTTTGTTGAGGTTGGTAGTTTGGTTGCTGATATGTTGGTTGTTGTTGTACGGGTTGCGGTGTCGAACCCGTATTCATGAAGAGGGTATAAGCGCTTTGACCTGCTTGTTGCTGTTGAGTATATGCTTGGCTTTGTGATGTTGCTCCGTAACCGTTTATACAGTTCAAGTAAGCAGTACTGTTCCCAGAAGTATTGAGGTGACTACAGTTAGGTGCTGTGGTTGCAGGTGGCTGATAAGAAGTGGGTGCCTGCCGAGGAGCTGCGGGTGCATGCCCATTTAGACAATTATAATAAGCGGTGCTATTTCCAGAAGTATTTAGGTGGTTACAATTAGGGGTTGTGGTTGTTGGTGGTACAACAGGCATAGCTATTTGAGTCGTCTGAGCAGTTGGAAAATTTGAAATACTGTCTAAGTTGCAGTTTTGTAAATTTGGATCAACATTGCCATTTTGGTCAAAACACTGATTAAGAATAGATAAGTCCTGATAAACACCGTACGTATTTTTATTAGCAGCAGTATTCGCTATAGAGATTGAACTTAAGATCCCAATAGCTTCGTTAGTATAGGAATCAATTAATAGTCCACCAGATAAACCTTCGCCACGTTTATGTAATGGATTAGGAATACTGATATATTGCTCACCTTGGTTTGTAACTTGCAAATGGAAGTTTGTTTGAAATAAAGATGTATACAGAGTTAGGTTTGGTGAACTGCTCCTGACAGAGCTTATAGTTTTTAAGTTACCTTCATGCATATAGGGAGAAGAGGCAAACAGTTGAGCGTAAGTCTTATTAGATCTATAGATAAGAAGATCATTTTCCTTGTATAGCTTTATGCTACCAGGAAAAGTAAAATCAGATTGGCCGTATATTAGAAAGTTAGAATAAACTAATTGAAGAGTTATTGGGATGCCATTTTCAGAGGTATTTGAATGAACAAAAACTATTCCTGTTTCCTGGCTTTGAGGACTCATTCCATTGTGTTGTTGGGGATTATAGCAATGACCTGATGAGTATGCGTGTACTAGAGTTTTATTTGGGTCATAGTTTTTGCTGGGAATTAAAATACTGACAGAACAACCAAGGTGTCTCATTTGAACCATTCCGGGTAAGGTACTATATTGACCTGCTTGAGCAAATTGGGCAGAAATATCATCTGCAAGGTTTGATTGTGCATCAGCTAAATTAGAAGCTAGAGAAGCAGCTAATAAAATCGAAATATAAGCGGTAAGATTCTTAAACAAGTTCATCAGACACCTTTGTAAGAGTTAACAAGTCTCTACATTACAGGTGAATTTTCTTATTTTAGTGTTTTTTGAAATTTTTGCACTTAAATTTGGATAAATAAATATTGTGTTTAAATTTTTGACAGTTCTATTTAGAAATAACTATTTTTATTTAGATTTTTTTGTTTTAAAGAGATGTAGTCTTACTGATTAGGTCGATATCTAAAGATTTCTCCAAAAGCTTCATTGGCAAAAGTTGCGTTTACTTCAACTAGAAGTGGATTGTTTGCGTTCCCAACAGCCATTAAAAAAGCATCGGTCTGGGCTAAGCCTGGAGAGTTGTTGATGTTAATCACTCTTCCATAGGTAGCCCATCGAGTCCTTCCGTGAAAAGAGTCTGTGTAGTGTACTAAAACAATAGCGTCCCCAATTTGTATTTCACCCATCTTAAGAAGTGAGTCTCCAGGGCGTGTTCCGACAATGTCATCACTAATCATTCTGAAAGCATTTGGGTTTTGAGGTGTAGCTAATAGTGGAGCTGAGTCTTCAAAAAGCGCATCTCTGTAATTGAGATCCATTAAGTAAGGATCTTGAGCTCTTGGGGACTGGCTTAAGTTTTTAATAAACTTACTTCCCCCGTTTCTATTAAAAGCTTGGCCACTAGGTAAAGCACCATAAAATATTTCATACTGACCATAAGCTAAGTACTCTTCAACACTTGCGCTTAAACGGAGTCTTGTTATCGGGCTATAAAAAGGAATATCGTCAGGGGTTATCATGAGTCCGCGCCAACTTGCACTGGGCGTAAAGTTGGTTCTGTTTGTATCCCAGATTCTAGTTGTTGCAGGTAGTCCTTTGGAAGTTTGTCTTGCAAGTGAAAACGTATTTATATCAAAAACAGGTGCTATTCTTTTCATTAAAGCCGTTTTATCTAAATGATGAAGGACATTTATGTGTGATCCGACTCCAGATAGTTCCAGGAGTGCACCTCCATACTCACAGTAGTAGTGAAGTTCTTCAGTTGGGTTTTCAGGGGCATCAAAGAGAGTGTCTAAAAAATGAGTATAGAAAACCAACTCTCGATCATTAACATATTCATAAGCGTCTAAGCGGATTGCTTCGCCTAAAGTTTCAAGTGAGGAAAAAAAAGCCTCTTGTGATTGCTGAGGTAAGTTTTTAAACTGTCTTATAAATTCGGAACGATAACTATTTGAAAGTGGAAAATGAACCATAAAATTAAAACCAGCGTTTATGGAAGCTAAATGGGCATTAGTAAGGTCTGTTAAGCCTTGAAGGCAGCCTTTGCCTGCTTGGATGAGCTCATGATCCAAGGAGTTATATTCAAGAGCTGACTTACCTTCAATCCGAAGATCTAAAGTTGGGAGAGGAATTTTGGGAAACTTAAGAAAGGACTCAGCACTAGAGTGTGGTAAGAATAGAAAAATAAGCGGCCACAGCACAAGTAAGAATGAAAATTTAGATAGATTTAGCAATTTTGGGTCTTCTCTATATTTATTATATGTTAGTTATATATATTTGTTAGTTTTAACAAAAGCATCTACACAGATATAGACATAATAAAAAATATTTATAGTTTATAATCATATTTTTGAAATTTTTTTAGACTTAGTACACTTCTGTGTGAATCTAATGGTTAGATTTTCTTTATTTTTTTCTCTAAAGTATTTGCTCATCCAGTCCTTGCTCATCTGACCTTGATGAGTACTTAAGAATGATCCAAAATAGGTTATGAAATCACTTTTTTTATTTATATTCTTATTTTTTGGCATACTCGTTTTCGTTCCAACGGACTCTCAGGCTCAATCAGCCTATATCAAGGGTTTTGGAGGAGCTGGTATTGGTGCAAAAGGGGACCTAAACGCTGTTGGCAAAAACCCTGCAAGTTTATCCTCAATGAAGGACTATGAAATTTTAGGCTTTTATGGAACAGGAAGCTCGCACCCTGGCACGGCCAAAACCCGCCTTGGTGGTAGAGTTGGAGACCATTCTGGGGCTAAAACAGGAGATGTGAGCTATTCAGTGGATCATAAAAATGAATTTAGCTGGCAGGATGAAGAGGTTTTTAAATCCAGTTTTCCTATGGCGGCTTCTGTCTCTTATGTCTTTGAAGATTGGGAGTCTTATAAAAATCAGCAGGTTCAATTAGATCTTGCCAGATGGATAGGTTTTAATTGGCTTCATATAGGAGCCACTGTAAAAACGGATCACTATAAATTTGTGAATGGCGTGTTTAATGCACTTCCATTGAGTACATCAAGAACTTGGTCGGCTCTCTTAGGTTTGCGAGCTGATGCTGGTGAGTTTTCTGTTGGAGCTGTCTATGAACAAAGCTTATCCTCTTTAGAGCTTGGAACGGTAAGGGACCAAATGTATGGTGCTGGGATTGAGTATAGATTTGATGATTTTTTTAAATTGAGATTTGATGGGCTCTATGAAAAAGGCCACTTTTTAGGTTTTAATTTGGAAGAGGCTTATACATTAAAGGGTGGTTTTAGGAGCAACCTAGGTTCATTTGTAAATGTGGGGTTTGGTTGGAATCAAGTCCTTCCGTCAGGCTTGTCTCAAGCTGAAGAGCCTGTAGGGGCCTTAAATGCAGGTTTAGCCTTCTGGGGCCCTAAGTTAAAGATTGGTTATGGGATGGATTGGGTGACCGCAGGTGCTTTTGAAGGAGTCTCACATACGATTGACTTCCTATTGCCCCTTTAGTAGCTCTACAGACTAGTAATATATTAGGATTGAGGTATTTCATGGCATCACCGACTAAAAAGCTTAAAGCTGTTCGTAAAAATAAACGTAACAACGCAGGTAAGCGTCGAAAGGCTCAAAATAACAACAAAGGCACTACTTTAAAGGCATCTGTCTTGTTTGGTGATGAGTAAATTTTTTAGATTTTTGATTTGATATTAATTTTTCAGTTCAAACTATATGTTTGAGGGTATTGAGCTACTGTATTCTACAGTAGCTTTTTTTTTGTTAAAATGTATTATTTAAAACTTAGTGGATAATTTGACTAAAAATCTTCTGTTATCTTGCATTTGGTTAACCTCTCCACCGATTCTGAAGAATGGAAGTTTAAGATTTAAACCAACAATATATTTCATTTCGGTCATTTCTGAGTCCATTCTATCTGTTATAGAATAGCCACTGCCTAAATCTACGCTGGCTTCAAACTTACTTTTAGCAGAAAAGTAACCAACCCCTACATAGGGTTCAATGACAGGTATTTTGGCACCTACAAGAAGAGAAACCTCTGAGTTATCCATAATAAATTTACCTTCCTCAGATCCACCT
>CALGNA010000054.1 GCA_937958795.1 uncultured Bdellovibrionales bacterium
AAACAAGAGTTTCAATTGGTGTCCTTCCTGCATGCACAGGGTGTTTTTGCAATGGACGCCTAAATAAATACCAATCTGTAAACTGTTGCATTTTGGTGTCAAATTGATCTGACAACTCATCAGGAACTCCAGCTACTTTAAAAAAAAGAGCCTTTGCTTCTTCAACTTCAACAGCAAACTCATTCTGAGTATAAAATACCATCAACTCATCTAGCAAATGATTTAAATCCTTCCTGATCATAAAGACTCCATATCTTTAAAAATTAAATCAAAAAAGGGCGCAGCCTCATGTGGCCCCGGATGACTTTCTGGGTGAAATTGAACACTCAGACACTTGTTTTCTTTACTTCTTAAACCCGAAACTGTTTGATCATTTAAATTAATATGAGTGACACAAATTTTATCCGACAATGAAGACGGCTCTACTGCATAACCGTGATTTTGGCTTGTCATATAAACCTGACCTGTCTCTAATTCTTTTACGGGGTGGTTTGATCCACGATGTCCAAATTTTAAAGAAAATGTCTTTCCACCTAAGAGACGGGCCATAATCTGATGCCCCATGCATATACCATAAAATGGAAGCTCTCCAAAGAACTCTTCTAAAGACTCTAACCCAGTTACCTTCATTGGATCCCCTGGGCCATTTGAAAGGAAAAAAGCATCTGGTTGAAACTCTTTAACTTTAGTTTGGTCAACAGGGAGGCCCATAATAAGAATCTTTGAGCATCTTTTCTTTAACTCTCTTAAAATATTTTCTTTGTAGCCAAAATCAATAAACACAAGCTTTGAACCCTTATCATCGTCCCCCTCAACTAATCTTGGCTCTGAAACACTCAATTTCTTAGTCCAATCTCCAACAGATTCACAACTCATTAATTTTTTTTGAGCCTCTTTTATAGACTCTTTTGCTGTTATAACACCCCACCTAGTTCCTCCAGAACGAAGCGTTTTGACTAAGAGCCTTGTATCGATTTCAGATAAAACAGGGACACCATTTTTAGATAAGGTTTGTATCCAGCTTTGATCTCTTTTAGAGTCTTGTATTTGCAAACAAACAAATCCTTTAATCGCAACTTGTTTAGACTCCCAAACCTCAGGATCTACTCCATAGTTACCTTGCATACTCGCAGATAGAACTAAAATTTGGTCACAGTAAGAAGGATCTGTTGCCATTTCCTCATACCCAGAATGAGATGTGTTAAAAACAACCTCACCAAAGTACCCAGATTGGTCTTCATTTTTTTTAGACTCTGGCACCCAAAACTTTCCTTCAAAAGTTTCTCCACTTGAAAGCACCAAGGCACCTTCTACAGGCTGAAGTCTTTTGTTTTCAGTCATTTATTGCGACTCCTTATTATAAAGTAGCTCCTGAATCAGGGTTTTCCTCATGGAAACACCCATTTTAACCTGATTAGAAATAAGACAATTTTTATTTTCTAAAACCGCTGACTCAAACTCCAAGCCAACCTGGTAAGGCCCAGGGTGTAACACATAAAAGTTTTTAGAATCCAAGAGATCCGAACTATTAAATCTAAATTTCTGCTTATACTCATCATCTGAAATAAAAGCTCCAGAGTGTCTTTCTCTTTGAGGCCTTAAAAGAATACAACTATCTGCCCATTCAAGAGCTTCACTTTTATAAGAAAAATTTTGGATAGCTTTATCATGGCTATCTCCACTTCTTGTAGCTTCAATGCCTTTTGCTGGTGTTAAAACACCTAGTTCATAACCTAATAGAGCAGAAAGCCTTTTGTGTGATGCCCATACTCTGGAATGTTGAATATCTCCGATAAATAAAATTTTAGATTTATGTATTTGAAAACCTTCATTTATGAGTGTCGCTATATCTAGCAGTGCCTGCGTAGGATGGGCTTCAACTCCCGACCCTCCATTTATGACATGCCCATCAAACACATCCGCAGCATCTCTCATTTCATCTACACTCATATTAGCTCTCAATACAGCAAGGTCTGCACCCATACTGTTTAAGGTTCGAAGGCTTTCTTTTAAAGTTTCACCTTTTACAATACTAGAGTTTTTAGCATCCCCTAGATTTAAAACATTTAGTTTTAGTTTTTTAGATGCCATTTCAAAACTTAAACGGGTTCTCGTACTAGGTTCAAAAAAACCTAGAAAAACAAATAGATCTGATGCTCTAGGTGCTGATAGTAGGGTCCCATCAACTTCCTTATAATCTTGAATCGATATTTTGATCCAAGATTCAACCTGTTGTTTTGACACATCATCTAGGGTGAGAAGTTTCATTCTAAAATAACCTCAACTGTTTTATAACACCTACAACCTGAGTATCTAATACTTCAAGTGTTTCTTCTGTTTTTATGTCAGCCCACCTAATCTCATAGTCCAAATAGGAACCTGGGTCCAAACTCTTTACGTAGTAGGCTTTATATACTTTTCCTCTCCATGTTGGCTGTCTAACCAGAATCTCAGAGTTTTCACTGATATTTTTTAAATACCAAGTTCTTGCAACAAACTGGAGCTCACCGTTTTCTGACTTTATAAAAAAACCAAACCAGGTCCAAAAAGCACCCGATAGGAGTATGCCAAAAAAAAGGGCCCCCGTTAGGACCCTAAACTTAGTGTACAGAATGAAAAAACCTCTTCCATCTTATGGTTAAAGGGTTACAAAGAAACTTCACAACCGGGATTGTCTCCTCACAGCTTAGCCACACATGCATGGCCCTCCCAACAAGATACTCATAAGGCACAAACCTTTTATCCTCATCCCATCTACGTGAATCACTTGAGTTGGCTCTATTATCACCCATCATAAAATAATGTCCCTCAGGTACTATATAGGGTCCATAAATATCTGATGGCAGCTGCATCTTAGGCAAGATGACACTGTAACTCATATCGCTTAATTTTTCTTCCCAATGTACATACTGATCTGGAGTTTGATAACCTTGAAAATCTTCAGATCTCAACCAATCAAAATCTGATTTATTTTCAACAGGAACTCTTTTCTCTACAAGTTTGTCATTTACATATAAATGACCTTCCTCATAGTAGACTTTATCCCCCGGGGTACCCACCACCCTTTTTATAAAAAAACGAGTTAATTTCTGCGGGCTTTTAAAAACAACAATATCCCCACTTTGGGGCCCCTCAGTTTTAAACAAAAATTTTTGAGAAAATGGAACTCTCAAACCAAAAACAAATTTATTTACAAAAATATGATCATGAATTAATAAAGTCGGCAGCATAGACCCAGAAGGGATCACATAAGCTTCAACAAAGGCCCACCTGATAAACAAAGCAACAAATATAGCTAAAAAGATAGAACCCGTTCCATCCGTCCAGAATTTTTTTGTCTTAAAATTTTGAAACATAAAAAACCTTTTAATCTACTTTCAAAACAGCCATAAAAGCTTTTTGAGGAATCTCCACATTACCAACCTGCTTCATTCGCTTCTTGCCTTCTTTCTGTCTTTCTAATAATTTTCTTTTCCTGCTTATGTCACCACCATAACACTTAGCTGTCACGTCTTTCCTCAAGGCTCCAAGGCTCTCACGAGCAATAATCCTAGCTCCGATCGATGCCTGAATCGCAACCTTATACTGCTGCCTAGGTATCAGCTCCTTAAGTTTTTTAACGAGCTGCCTTCCTCTAGATTCGGATTGAGATTTATGGACGATAGTAGACAAAGCGTCTAATGGATCACCATTTACCAAAATTTCCATTTTAACGAGGTCTGCCTGCTGAAACCCCACAAGATCATACTCCATAGAAGCATACCCACGAGACACTGATTTTAATCTGTCATAAAAATCTAAAACCATTTCTGACAAAGGCAATATATACTCAATAATAACCTTAGTTGAAGAAACATAATCCATTTTCTGTTGAACGCCTCGGCGGTCTTCACAAAGTTTTAAAATAGCACCTATGGACTCTGATGGTGTATGAACTGCCATCCTCACCATAGGCTCTTCAAGGTATTCAACCTTTGGACTTAATTCAAAATCAGCAGGATTTTCAACAAAAAACTCTTCTCCACTTGTGGTCATGCCTCGATAAACAACAGATGGAGCCGTTGATATAAGATCTAGCTCAAATTCACGCTCAAGTCTTTCTTGAACAATCTCCATATGTAATAGACCTAAAAACCCACAACGATCGCCAAAACCCAAAGCTGCTGATTTTTCAATTTCATAAGTTAAGCTTGAGTCATTTAAAGACAACTTCTCTAAAGCTTCTCCTAAATCCGTATACTGAACGGAATCTATTGGGAAAAGACCTGAAAAAACCATGGGTTTTACTTTTTCAAAACCAGCCAAAGGCTCTGATGCCGGTTTTTTAGCACTTGTCACCGTATCACCAACAGCAATGTCTCTGATGTCTTTAATTCCACAAATAATAAAACCAACTTCACCAGCGGACAAACTTTTGACATTCAGTGGCTGAGGAGCAAAAACTCCAAGCTTTAAAACCTCATACTCTCCACCTGAGGCCATGAATCGTATCTTATCACCTTTTGAAAGCACCCCATCCATAATACGGCAAAGAACCACAACCCCTTGGTAAGCATCAAACCAGGAGTCAAAAATCAAAGCTCTTAAAAGAGCCTCTTGCTTACCCGTTGGAGGCGGGACTTTTTTAACTACCGCTTCTAAAATCTCATCAATACCAATTTTGGTTTTTGCGCTTGCATGAATAGCCTCTGAAGTATCTAAACCAATGGAGTCTTCAATTTGCTGGCAAACCTTTTCAGGTTCAGCAGAAGGTAAATCTATTTTATTTAAAACCGGAATAATTTCTAAATCATTATCTAAGGCCAAGTAAACGTTAGCTAAAGTTTGAGCTTCCACACCCTGAGCAGCATCCACAACCAACAAAGCACCTTCACATGCAGCTAAAGAACGCGACACCTCGTAACTAAAATCGACATGCCCTGGAGTATCAATGAGGTTAAGCTGATATGTTTCACCATCTTGAGCTTTGTACTTTAAAGTCACAGTTTGAGCTTTGATGGTAATTCCACGCTCTCTTTCGATTTCCATACTATCAAGATATTGATCTTTCATTTCTCGATCAGATAAAGCACCTGTGTGATGTAACAAACAATCCGCTAAAGTGGATTTACCATGATCGATATGAGCAATGATGGAAAAATTTCTAATAAACCGTGGATCCATGATCACTTATTCCTAATGATATAAAAAAACTAAACTCTCTTTAAACTAAAATAAAGCCTGAAGCTCATTTACTTTATCTAGAGACTCCCACAAGAAGCCTTCATTTTCACGACCAAAATGGCCATAAGCAGCTGTTTTTCTAAACTGAGCTTGATCTAATTTATAAGACTCAATAATAGCACCAGGTCTCAAATCCCAAAGCTTAGAAATAGCAGATTTAACCTGCTCTTCATTAACTCCAGACTTAAAGTCACCCTTTAAGTTTAAGCTCACAGGCTCTGGAACACCAATAGCATAGGCCACTTGCATCAAGCACTTATCCATTAAACCTGCTGCCACAATATTTTTTGCAATATGGCGAGTTGCATAGGCTGCAGATCTGTCTACTTTTGTTGAATCTTTTCCAGAAAAAGCTCCACCACCGTGGGCGCCATGACCTCCATAGGTATCTACGATAATTTTACGGCCCGTAAGACCACAATCTCCCTGAGGA
>CALGNA010000055.1 GCA_937958795.1 uncultured Bdellovibrionales bacterium
AAGCAGTCAAGCAAGAGAGTCCATTGTTAAATCCTGAGTTTAATTTTTTCACCCAAATTTGGGATGGTCTATATGATGACTATAATAAGCTTGAAGACTTGAGTCGTCTTGAGGGTGATTCGTTGTTTTCCTTAAAATCAAATGATTTTGTACATCTTATGCTTAAGATTGTAGATGAACAGATCTACAGCCCTAACGAAGAAGTAGATAGTAATTTTTTTAACATGAACTGTTTTCTGTATGCTTGTTTGTGATTAGGTTTTATTAAAAGACAAAGTTTTTCCAACTACCAGCTTGGTTTTCGATATTGCCGAAAAATTTAAGGTACTCTAGTGCGATTGAATTAGTACTGCTATTCTTTGAGAGGATTGGATATGCAGTTCTAGCGATATTTTCTAAGTAGAGTAGTGGGTCCCGGTTCCAAGTAGAAAGAGAGACTTCACTAAAAAGAGCACTACGATCTTTCTTTTCAGAGAGAGCCCTAATAAAAGCTTTTTGTGATTCTGTTAAATGAGATGAGTTTGAAAGGTTGGCTTTTGATGCTCTTAAGATGTTACGCTCAAGTCTAATGGCAGCAGCTTGAAAGTTTCTACTATTTTCGCCTGCGTTTTGGCCTAGCTTATTAAATTCAAGAATGAGTTTTGCATGAGATGCTTGGACTTGGCTAAGTAGTTTTGTTGCTTCAAGTCTGGCCTGAGTGTTTTGGATGTGGAGTTTTTGTGCAGCCGTTAGAAAAGCCATTGGTACTGTGATAAGCCTCCCTACTGATTTTTTAATTGCAGCTTTTGAATTTTGTAGGCTTTGGTTTATGTTTTTGCCTGAAAAAGCCGTGTTTCCTCTGCCAAAGGGTATGATTCCATACTGTAGGTTTAAATCATAAGATGACATCTCAATTAAGAGCTCTTGTTGAGACTCTAAGGTGTCTATAAATTGGTTTGCAGTTAAAAGACTAGGTTCACAATTGTTATCCGGAGAATCTAAATCAAAAATTCCAAAGTCGTGCTCCCACAGATCTGTTTCTTGATGAAATGAAAAATAATGACACCTGCCATCTGTGTCCATTAAAACAAGAGGTTCTCCATCATAAGGGAGTGATTCTAATAGCTCCGCTTCTGACCATATGGATTGGTGAGGCCCTTCAATTGATAAATCAGAAGTCTGGGCCTTTGTAGTTGCCGCAAAAAGTGAAAAAAGTATTAAGTTTATTAAAAAATTTAATTTAACTTTCATATTAATCTACCTTTAAATAGTTACCTATCATAATGCAGATTTTATGCCTATCTAGGGCGTGCTAGATTCGTGTTAAGCTTTCTAAAGTTTGTAAGTTAAAAGGAGTTTGCAAAGTACGTCACCACAATGACAAAAAGTGCCACTTATGTATGAATCTGTTCTTATTAGTGGTTTGTATTGTTCGGCAACAAAAATGGGCTAAGAAGAATGTGAAAGTGACTCAAGAGTTCGTAGTAGGGCCCTATAGTTTCGCTTAGTTTTTCAAGATCATGCAAAAACAGGCTCGAGTTTAGATAAACTTTAAAATTATTTTTGCAAGGATTGTACCTGAGTAAATGTGGGATCAAATTATGCAAATCTTTAGCTAGGGCTGAGTTGGTAAGTTCATCTAGTTTTGGTTTTAGTGTCTCTAGACTGTTATTTCCGGTAAATATTGAAATGCTTTCGTTTATAAAAGCTGTACTTGATATAAGGCCATAGGATATATGATCAGGAAACTTCCTAAAGATTTCTAATAAAGTAGATTGGTATGTGTAGAGTTGTTCACGTATTTCTAGGAGTAAATCTAGAGTGACTTTATCAGAGTATGGTTTAAAATATTCTAAAGAGTTTAGTCCGCTTTTAAAGGGAGACGCTATCTCAAGTCCACCTTTTTGGCTGTAGTTTAAAGTTTCTGAATAACTTACCAATTCGATATGAGTGAACTCTAATAAGGCAATCTTTTTATTAAGACTCTCACTTGAGCAGGAAGTTTCATTGTAGGGTTGGTTTGAGTTTGTATGTGAATAGCATAAGTTTGCAGTTAAGCTAAAAACAATGAGCGCGAAAAAAAATCTGATCATAATGTTCTCCGTGTTAAGTGCATTATATTGAATGCACATTGATCAATAATAAAGAGTTTACTCTGGTTGGCTAACATAGTTTAAAAACTCTTCATGAGAAGCCTCAATGCCCTTAATTAAGTGTGTTAAAGGTCTAAAAATGCTAATGTTGCTGTTATTAACATTGAGCCATTCGGGGTCAAATGATTGATCGATAAAGTTATTGTTAACTCTTGTTTTTAAAATATCTGTATGATCTTTAAGTTTCTTGACATAAACATTGTCTATTTTATGAAAAATAGTATTTCTAGATAATGCTTTTGAGGGCGTAATAAATAATTTTCCAAAATGGCCAGAAGACAAGTTATGGTTGATCTCATTAGACAGATTTAAGTGTTTTAAAATCAATTTATAGCTGTCAGGGCCAAAGGAGATAACGAGACCATTTTCAATGGCCATATATCCAAAATCTAGACTGTAGCCACTGGGTTGGGAGGTGTCTTTTTTGTAAAAATAACTGATGCGAGCATCAAAGATTTCACTTTTTGGAAATGCAGACTGTTTAACTGGTAATGATACTTGGGTATCGTAGTGAAAAACTTGAAGAGGTTCAGGCATAACAAGAGGCCCTTGTAAGACAGGCAGTTTAGTTGTGTTTTGTGCCTGACCATCGCTTCTGTAACTGATGTTGATTTCAGTATTGCTGTTTGGTTTTTCTTCGGTAGCAGAAGACGAGTTACTATCGCTTGATGATGAGCCTGAGTTATCTGAGTTGCTACGAGGCGATGAGTTTTCAGATCCAGGACCTGGGCTTCCACCTGACCCTGAGCCTCTAGCATTGCTACTCCTGTTACCAGAGTTACCTGTGGGTGAGTTGTTGACTTTAGGAGGTCGCTCAACTGGAGGCTCCGGTAAATCTCCGCTCTCAGGGATTTCTAAACCTCTTGGTAGGTTAATGTTTTGAATGGTTTTAAAGAGGTCTGTAAACTCGTTATCCTTTTGGTTGTTATTTAAGTTTTTAAGTTGAGGTATAATGACACCCGTTTTATTTAAAGGTTTGTTGTCTAAGTTTGCAGGTAAAACTTGGTATGGGGAATCCCCCATCTTTTGTTTTTCTTTTTTAATGTCAGACCTATTAGTTGTACCTTGGCTAGATCTTGGTTTATTTAATGAGTTTAAAAGATCCCCACTAAATGTAACAACGCCCATAACATGAATGTTAAAGGTTTTGGCTTTGTTTTTTCTTGCAGACCATTGGTCAAAGCCCCACATTCTTTCTGATTTTTGAGCAAGTTTAATGAGGTCTCTGCTTTGATTGTTTAGGTTGTATGTTTGAGTGTTGTTTGACTGGGTGTTGTTCGACTGTAAAGAGTAGTTTTTGTAAACGCTATAAGAGTAAAAATCATAAGCTGGGAAAATAAGAAAAGGAGCTATGTTTTCATCATTAGAGGTAACGTCATAGTAAATAGGCTGGCTAGTCTCTATATCTTCGCCTTTGTATTCAATAAGACCATAGTGGAAAAGACCTGGGCCAGTAACTGTTGATTCGATTCCGTATATGATGTTGTTTTTATTTTCATCTTTGATAATAAACCCTGGGAGAATATGGGTTTGAGTCATGATCACAATAAAGTCTAAATGATTTAATATTTTTTTATCAGCATGAAAAAGATACAGGTTAAGTAGGTTTAATGTTCCCGAAAAGCACTGAAGACTTAAATCCTCAGACGAGCCTAGAATATTAATAGCAGTTTCGTCATAGGCAAGAAACTTATCCTCTAGCCGAGCATTTTTAGGGTAGTACTGATTAACGTCTTTATGATTATTGATAAGGTTTTGTTCGAACTTTACTTTGATGTCAGCTAAGTATTGAAGCAGCATCTCAGGCGAAGGATGATCCGCTAGTGGAGTGTCTAATGCAATTGTGTTCATCGTTTGTTGCACAATAGAGTCATAGTGAGTACTATATCTGTGGCTTAGGTGGTCTTCAGTTAAAAATCTATCATTTGGATTGTTAAATTTTTCAGCACTTTTTTCAACTAAAAATTTATACT
>CALGNA010000056.1 GCA_937958795.1 uncultured Bdellovibrionales bacterium
AAACTGCTACACAACAAGAAATAAAAAGAATAGGCGATAATGCGAAAGGACCTAAAAAAGCCCCCAATAAACCCATAAGCTTAATATCTCCCCCTCCCATACCCTGAATACCTCTATATTTTTCATAAAACAGAGCAATTCCCCATAGAATACCAACACCTAGAAGGGCACCCATTACAGAAGAACCAAGTCCAACCCCACCAGGCAACCAACTCACAGCTATACCAACGACTGCACCTGATAAAGTTAAAGAGTTCGGTAAAATAAAATGTGTCCAATCTATAAAACTTAATGGCAACAAAAAAGACACCATCAAGAGACCAGTCAAAAGTTCAGGTCCTGTACCAGCCGCACACCAAACTATCCAAAAGACCAGTCCAGTCATCAGCTCTAAAAGAAATAAAATGCTTGGAATTCGTACTCCACATGAACCACATTTACCTCTCAAAAACATAAACGAAAGTATTGGAATATTATGGTACCAAGAAAGCTTTTTGGCACAAGCATCACAACTAGATCCTGGCCAAGCAATATTTTTATCGTGAGGCAACCTTGTATAAAGTACCCCAAAAAAACTTCCAAAAATAAAACCTATTAGAGTTATTAAATAAGGCTCAAATACAGATAGGGGAGAATCTTGAAAAATCACTAAATATCGACTTTTCTAAACACAACATAAGTTGCTATCAAAAATACTAAAACCCACAAAAGAGAATACACAACTGTCATAAAATAAAACGAGCTTGGCAGCCACACGTCGTTAATAAAATATCCAGTCCAATTAAGTCTATGTAATGATGGAATTATCACACCTAAGACTTCACTCCAAATTTTACCCATACCTTGGCTCATGAGACCAGATAAAGAATGCACCCAATGACCTATTATAAAAAAACTGACTCCTAAGATTGGTAAAAATGCATTAGAAACGAATAAAGAAAACAGTAAAACCCAACAAAACAACACAAAGGCTTCAAGATATAACCCCAAGCAAACAAGAAGAAAAGAAAAGTCAAAAGTATTTTTTCCTAGTAAAACCAACCAAACAGAACTAAATAAAAAAAGTATTACTATATTTAAAAACTGAAAACCCATTATACGGGCCAACATATACTTCCATCGACCTACATCTTTTGCCAACCAAAAACCACAAGACTGGGTTTCTATTGGATCTTTTAATAAATTTTGTGCAGAAAACAAACTAAACACTAAAACAAATAATCTTATAAAACCGCCACCCAAACTCTTTAGTACGACCTGCTCCTCTCCAAAAGACATTTTTGAAAAAAATTGTGCTAAAATTAAAAATAAAACAAACAAACCAATCCATGTAAAAAAATACTTCTTTTTTACTTGAGAATAAAATGCTTCCTTAACAATTGATACAAACATTCTACTTCTCCTCTCTGATATTTAAATCATCAATGATCCATTTTTTATGTGATGGGACTTCAATGAGCTCTCCCAAATGACTTGTCACAATCCAGGTTTTATCTTTGCAATTATTCAACATGAATTCATTTAACTTTTTTACAGACGCTACATCCAAACCCGAATAAGGCTCATCCCAAATCATAAACTTTGGATCATCTAGCAATGAAAGTACGATCTTTGTTTTTTGCTTCATTCCCTTTGAAAATCCCTTAAAATTTTGGTCCTGAGACACCTCTAAACCCAACTGCTCGCTTAAGCCATTAATCTGTTCTAGAATTTGCTTTTTAGACCTCTTTTTAGAACTCAATATAGACGCAAAACTAGCAAAGCTGTGCATTTGATCAACTGGAAAACTTTCAGGTACATAGCCGATTTTTTTTAAAATAGAATTTGATAATTTTTCATCAAAAAATGTCCACTCACCAGAAATTCCATTTACCCTTAAACCTAGTAAAGATTTAATAAATGAGGATTTACCCGATCCATTAGGTCCAACTAAATGGACCCAATCTTGAGTATTCAAATGAATTGAAAGTTCACTAAGTAAAGTTTTTTTTTGCTTTCCTTTACCTACCGATAAACTAAAATTTTTTAATTCTAAAGCATACAAAGCTGTTCTCTCCAGATGAAAGTATAAAATACTTATCTAGAAGGATAACGCTTCTTTTATAAAGGGTAAACACCTTCAAATCTTTTTTTCTTATCCAATGATAATGCTAATACAAAAGCCTCGGCAGCACCCTTCTCTGTTAAGCAAGGTATCCCATAATCCAAACAACTTCGCCTTATGCTCTGACTAGCTTCTATAGACTTTTTACCAGATACTGTATTGATAACAAAGGCTATCTGCCCAGACCTAATTCTATCCACACAATGAGGCCTACCCTCATGAACCTTCTTAACAGAGAGTCCTTCAAAGTTATTTTTTAATAACCAATCATAGGTTCCGCCCGTTGCTGATAAAGCAAAGCCCAAATCTACAATTTTTTGAACTAAATGAACCAAATAAGGCTTATCTTTATCTCTTAAAGAGAGGAAAACCTCTCCACCCTCAGGAAAAACAACTCCAGATGAATAAAGAGCTTTCGACAAGGCCTCAGCAAAACTCTGTCCTCTCCCCATTGATTCTCCGGTCGATTTCATTTCCGGGCCCAATAAAGTATCTGCTTGTGGGAACTTATGAAAAGGAAAATTAACACCCTTAACGCAAACTACATCCGGCTCTTTTGCATAATCACCAACTAAATTACTTGGCTTATCAAAATCTAACATTCCAGCGACTGCACCATCTACAATGGGAACTCTAGAAGCTTTTGATATAAATGGAACTGTTCTTGAACTTCTTGGATTTGCTTCAATCACATATATTTCATCATCTTTTAGGGCTAACTGGATATTTAAAAAACCCTTTACGTTAAGTTTTTTTGCTAATTTCAAACTTAATTCAATAACACTTTCTTTTGTTTCAGGCTTCAGCCTCTGGGTCGGCATAACTCCCATACTGTCACCTGAGTGAATGCCCGCAGCTTCAATATGCTCAATAATGCCACCAACAAAAGCCCATGAACCACCAGCAACAACATCTACATCAATTTCAAGAGCATTTTCTAAAAACTGATCTACGTAACAAGGAGAGTTTTCTGAAATAAACTCACCATGCCTTTGAAAATAATCTTCCAACTCTGCTGCTGTCTCTAAAATTTCCATTCGCCTTCCGCCCAATACATAGCTTGGACGACACATAAGCGGAAAACCAACTTTTTCTGAAAAAACCTGAGCCTCACTGTAGCCACTTACAACGCTGGACTCAGGAACTTTTAAATCTAAATCTAAGCAAAGCTTGCTAAACTGTCCCCTGTCTTCTGCTAAATCAAAAGTTTCTAAGCTTGAGCCTAATAATTGAAACCCTCTTTGAACTAAGTAGGGAGCTAAAGATAATGGCGTTTGCCCTCCAACCTGCGCAACAAAACAATGAGCATTAATAGCTTTGAGTACCTCTGATGCAAATTCAAAATGCAAGGGCTCAAAAAACAAAAGATCAGCTGTATCATAATCAGTTGAAACTGTTTCTGGATTAGAGTTTACCATTGCAACGGGAAAACCTAGTTTTTGAAAAGACTTAACAGACCTTACACAAGTATAATCAAACTCGATTCCCTGACCAATCCTATTAGGCCCACTACCAAAAAGAGCTACTATCTTGGTTGCGTCTAGTTGCAACAAAGCTGCTTCAAGCTCTGAGCGATCTTCTGACCAATACGTGGAATAAAAATAAGGCGTCTTTGCTTCAAACTCTCCAGCACAAGTATCAACAGGTAAAAAACCTGGCTCTATTTTATTTTTTTCTCTAAAACTCAAAAGAGATTCTTTGGTTTCTTTCTCAAACACATCTGCTAATAAAGCGTCTGAAAAACCTTTGCGTTTTGCTTCTAAAATTAAAGCCGTTGATATCTGTTTATTTTTAGATTCAACAGTCCAAAGAGCCATGCTTTCTATTTGCTCAAGAAACCAAGGGGATATTTGAGTTAATCTATGAACCTCTTCTAAAGAGACCCCTTTTTGAAAGGCAGCAAAAACATGATGAATTCTTTCACTATTTGGGTAAGCCATCTTTTCTTCATCATATGAAACTGGCTTCCACCCCCTTTCTTCGTCTTCCATAGATAGAATTGCTTTTCCTAAAGCCTCCTGGAAAGTTCGGCCCAAACTCATCACCTCTCCAACACTCTTCATTTGTGTCGTAAGAACAGTGTCCGCTCCTGGAAACTTTTCAAAAGCAAATCTAGGGATTTTTACAACCACATAATCTAATGCTGGCTCGTAACAACTTGGAGTTACTTGTGTAATATCATTTTGAATAGAATCTAAACTTTCTCCTACTGCTACTAATGCTGCAATTTTAGCAATAGGAAAACCCGTCGCTTTACTTGCTAAGGCCGAAGAACGGCTGACACGAGGATTCATTTCAATCACAATTCTTTCACCTGTAGTTGGATGAACAGCAAACTGAATATTTGCTCCACCAGTCTCTACACCAACAGCTTCTAAAATCTTAAAGGATTCATCTCTCATGTCTTGGTATTCACGATCTGAAAGCGTTTGTTGCGGAGCAACCGTAATACTATCACCGGTATGAACACCACAAGGATCTATGTTTTCAATTGAACAAATAACAACACAGGTACCATTTCGATCTCTCATGAGTTCTAACTCAAACTCTTTCCATCCCAATAAAGACTGTTCGACTAAAACCTCAGAGGTTGGACTTACCTTTAAAGCATTTGCTAACTTTATTTCATACTCCTCTAAGGAATAAGCAACTCCGCCGCCACCGCCTCCTAGAGTAAAGTTGGGCCTTAAGATAACTGGAAAATCAAAATTTTTAATCTCCTGAAGGCCCTTCTTAAATTCTCTTACTAAAACACTTTTTGCTTTTTTTGCTCCAACTAGATCTAATATCTCATTAAACTTTTCTCTGTCTTCTGCAGCGAGAATCACTTCCGGAGTCGCCCCCAATAAGTCTACATTGTATTTCTCCAATAAGCCGGCAGCATTTAAGTCTAAGGCTAAATTTAAAGCGGTCTGGCCTCCAAGCGTAGGTATAACAGCATCAGGCCTCTCTTTCTCAAGAATCACACTTAATGACTCGACATTAAGAGGCTCAATATAAACTTTATCTGCTAAATCAGGATCTGTCATAATAGTTGCAGGGTTAGAGTTTACTAAAATAACCTCATACCCCCTAGACTTTAAAGCCTTACAAGCCTGTGTGCCAGAGTAATCAAACTCACAAGCCTGTCCTATTACAATAGGACCACTTCCTAATAGTAAAATTTTACTATAGGACTTTACTTCTTTTTTTGTGTTTATTTTATTTAAGTGAGAGACTTTCATATTTTTTAAACTTTTCATGGAATTGGTCGTTATAAATTTCTTTTGTTTTCATTTGACTAAATTGATCTAATTTGCATCTTAAATAATAGATATCATGCATAACATCTTCTTTTCTTAATAAAAAATGATCAGGTCGCTTTTTCTTTAATGCCTTAACTAACTTTACTTTTTTTCTAATAAAAGGTCTTGCTTCCTCCGGATGAAAACAAAACAGAGACGAAAAAATAAAACTATTGTCAACTTCTACAAGTCTTGCTTCAAAAATCTTATCCTTAAAATACCCCAAGGAGAGACTCTGATCTTTTACAATACGTTTACAAGAATAAAACAAATCTTGCAGTACAACCTCTTCATCTTTTATTTTTTTAATTTCAAAAAAACTATGTACACTATCAATTAGTGGTTGCTTTAAATAAATGTACTTTTCTTCA
>CALGNA010000057.1 GCA_937958795.1 uncultured Bdellovibrionales bacterium
GTCTTGATCAGCTGCATCTCTGACATACTTAGAAATGATTTCTTCTTTAGCATTATTTTTATAGCCAACTCCTACCAATGGATTATTCATAATAAGTTTTAAATTTGCTTTAATACTCTCCAACCTAACTTCTGTTGCTACATGCTTTTTATCTATAGTCTGAGTAAACCTTTTTTTACCTTCTTGCCCTGTTATTAAAAAGGATAGCATTATTGATGGGATCAATAATAACATACTATATTTAGAAATTTTAAATTTATATTTTAAATTTAGTAAACCAATAAAAAGAAAACCAACAATTGCTCCAATCCATGCGCCCCTAGAAAGACTAAAAATTAGACTAGAAAAGCCCAATCCTGAACATAATAATAATATGTACTTTCTTCTATTTTTAACTTCTAATTCCGAAAGTAACCAAAAAAAAGCTCCTATAAAAATACATATTTTTGAAAAAGGGATTGGGTTATAAAGCCATCTCCCCCTGTAGTAATCTATTAAACTAGAACTTGAACTACTAACGTATTGAGAAATAATCCCTTTTCCTATTAAAATTCTTCCTAATGAGTCAATAAAAATAATGACTGCAAGAATTGCTGCAATGTTAACTACCCAAGAAACAAATGATTCAAGTTTCTTGCTTGATATTCTTGTTAACAATAAGGAACAAGACGGCACCACTATAAGTACTACTAGCGACCATCTAATTTTTTGAATGCTATTGGTAAAAAGGACCAAGTCCTTTGGTAAAAAATGATAGGCCTGAGTTGCTATAAAACTTAAAAAAAATACTCCAATTGTTACAAATATAAACTTATTTTTTGACAATATATGTTTATATTCATTAAAATTTAATATGTAGCTTACCAAGCTAACTGCCGAAACTAATGCGAATGATATATTATGAATTGCTTTTCCTAAAAAAAGAGAAACAAAATACATAGCTACAGAAATTAAAAATATTTTTTTAAATATGTCACTTTTATCTGAATTAATAGTTGGGTTATGTTTCACTTTCCATACTCCTTGCCTTTGATTCCCTACCAACGCCCAACAGTAAAAACAAAGATATAAATGGCACATATGCAATATAGAGCAAAACTATAGGCTTTATACTGTTGGTTAGAATAGATAACGGTAGACACCAGACTATTGTCATCAAAGCATAAATTATAGATATCTTAGAATGACTCCAGTTAAAATCTAGTAGCAATTTATGGAACCCGTAAGTCCGATGACCCTTAAGGGGGTTTTTTTTATTTAAAATACGCATTATCAGAGTCACAGTTGCATCCGAAACAAACAGCGCCATTAATATTATAAAAGATATCAAGCTTTGTTGAAATTCAACTTTTAAAACTAAGGGTGTAGCCGCAAAAAAAGCTCCTAAAAAATAAGCCCCTCCATCTCCCATAAAATATCTAGCTGGTGCCCAATTACCAATTAAAAAAGGTATAAGACTTATGCCTACAATTGCGTAGAGCAAGGCAACAAAAGGCGCTCCCCCTATAAAACATAAACCCACAGATAATAAGCTCCATATAAAAGCCTGAAGCCCAGCGATGCCATCAATTCCATCCATAAAATTAAATAGATTAATGACCCAAACTAAATATAAAATACAAAATAGATATGACAATAATCCTGAATCAAAAGGTAAAAATACAATTGAAACTGGCTGTGTAAAGCCGTGAGTTACTGATCCTACAAAAAGAAAAGAAAAGAAAAACTGTAAAAAAAGTCTAAACTTTGCTGATGTATTTAGAATATCATCAGCAACACCAATCCCTGTCATACATATTAAAAATATTAAATAATGCTTAAATAAATTTCCATCAATACTTAAACCCTCTGGAGTTTTAAATACTATGAATATAAAAGAAACCAAGCTAGCTAACAAAAACCCTAGCCCCGCCCCTCTAAGCTTTAAGTCACTATGAGTACTGCGGTGATTTGGAATATCAACAAAACCAAGTTTAAACCCATACTTTACAAAAAGCTTTAAAAGGATATATGAAACTAAAAAAGTCACCCCTAAGATGACTACAGAATAACCCACCCTAATACTTTTCTTCTAACTCAACATTGGGTTGGTCAACAGGCACTTCTAGTGGCTGCTCCAAATAACAAGATCTATATAAAAAGAAAGCCACCAATACGATAGCCAAAATTAAAATAAGTGCTTTTAGTTTTTTCATAAATTTCTCTAATAACTTTAAGGTTTAACACTAAGAAAACTGCAATCATCTCAATCTTAATGAAGCTAACCCAGTGTTTCAAATGTTTTATTTAACACCTCTGATGCCTGCGCACTTAAACCTGAAGCCACAATGGCTTTAAGGTCTTTGGTTAATTTATCAGTCTGCTCATTTTTTGGAAACTTACTTAAATCTCTTAAACTAGAGATAGTTAAAAGCCTTGAAGCTACCTGGGGGTTGATATCATCAATCCCTTTTAGTCTTGATGTAAAAAATTCATAGCCTTTACCTGATGGATCATGAAACTTCTTAAAATTAGCTAACAGTCCATGGTAGAGAGTTCTAGAAAAATTAGGGACCTTAAGATCCACATTAGAGTCATTCTCAATAGCCAATAGATGATCAAAGTAATTTTCGACTTGAGCACCAGCCATTAAGCCAACCCAGCTCTGCAAGACAAGAGGCTCATTTTTCCATTGTTCGTAAAAAAGTTGGCCATACTTTTCAATCAAACCTGCATCTTCGCTTCCTATAATAGAAGAAAAGGCTGCCATTTGGTCTGTCATATTATCAGCTGAACTGTACTGAGCTTCAGCTAACTTTAAAGCATCTTGGTTTTTTACAAAGCAAAGCTTAGACAACAGTGAGTTTTTAAGACTTCTGTTTTGAACTTGTGCTCCATTGTATTGAAAAGACTCAAACTCTTCTTGTAGCTCACTGTAAATTTCAAGCATCTGATTTTGAGCGGGTTCAACCAAAAACTTTACCAATCCTGCCTGAACCTTATCTGTCTTTATATACTCAATAGGATTTTGCTTAAGATGTAATAAACTTTGTCCCGGCACTGAAAGCATTTTAGATTTTGTCTCACCATCTAAGTTTTTATCACTTAAAACATTTTCAAATAAATTTTGAAGTGAGTTGTTCCATTTAAAATCACTCTCTATAGATTTCACAGCAGACATCAACTCTTCTTCATAAATAGACTGTAAGCACTCATATCTATTAAATCCATCTTGGCTGTATTTAATCAGATGGCTTTTTTGTTCAAACCCATTTTCAGGATTTTCAATATTAACGGGTGCACTGAACTCTAAGTTTAAACCTAATACTGGCTTTTCTTTTATGCCTTCAAAAGTAAAGGATTTTTTGTCATCATCTAAAACAAGCAAATCTGTTTTTAAACACTGACCTTCACTTGATATAAGCTCATATTTAAGCGGAATAACAAAAGGACTTTGAGGCGCTTCAGATTCTCTTTTTGGATAGGTTTGATCTAAATTTAACGTGTAAGATTGCGAATCTGAATTATACTCAGACTTAACATAAACAGACGGCGTTCCTGACTGATTGTACCAAGTCATAAACTTAGAAAAGTCATAATTATTATTAGCTGTACTCATAGCATATAAAAAATCATCCGTTGTAACGGCCTTACCATCATATAGCTCAAAGTATTTTTTCATCCCGGCCTGAAAACCCTCTTCACCTAACAATGTGTGAACCATGCGAATCACTTCAGAGCCCTTATTGTAGACTGTTGTTGTATAAAAGTTATTCATAGCTACATAGCTTTTAGGACGAATAGGATGAGCCATTGGGCCAGCATCTTCTGCAAACTGATAGGTTCTTAGTTTTTGAACTTCGCTTAGTCTTTCTACGGCTTTTGAATTTAAATCAGCTGAAAACTCTTGATCCCTAAAGACTGTTAAACCTTCTTTTAATGTTAACTGAAACCAATCTCGACAAGTAACTCTGTTGCCTGTCCAGTTATGGAAGTACTCGTGTCCAATAATCTTTTCTATAAAGTAAAAAGATCTGTCCGTTGCAGTTTTAGGATCTGCCAGAACACAAGATGAATTAAAGATATTAAGACCTTTATTTTCCATTGCGCCCATATTAAATGAGTCCACTGCAACTATTTGATATAAATCTAAATCATACTCCAAACCAAACCTGTCTTCATCCCACTTCATGGATTTTTGCAAACACTCAACAGCATAGTTACAACGAGACTCTTGACCTGGGTCACAGTAAATATTCAGGTCAATTTTACGTCCACTTTTCGTTATGTACTCTCCTGTGACTTTTCCAAGTTCACCAGCAACTAACGCAAATAAATAGGTTGGTTTTTTAAACGGATCTTCCCATTGTGCCCAATGGGTCCCATCTGAATGATCTCCAGAATCTATAAAGTTTCCGTTACTTAAAAGAATGGGAAATTCTTTTTTATCCCCCGTCATTTTCACCCTAAACACACTCATATTATCAGGGCGATCTATAGAGTAGGTAATTTTTCTAAAACCTTCTGGCTCGTTTTGGGTACATAAAATATCGCCAGACTTATACAAGCCTTCAAGTGCTGTATTTTCTTCCGGACAAATCGTGTTCTTAATTTCTATTTTAAACTCACCATCTGGAAGCTTATGAACTGTAAGACCTGTTTTACTTAAACTAAAATCAGTGTCTTTTTTTAGCTCCGTACCATTTATATGAAGACTTACAAAACCTAAGTCCTCGCCCATAAGCTCCAGTGGTTGGCTCTTTGCATCAACAGATGGCGATACCAAATAGGTGGCTTTTACCTCTGTCTGTTTAAACCCAAGCTTAAACTCAAGCTCAGTTTTTGGAGTTGTGTAAAAAGGGGCTTTGTAATCTTTTAAATATTTTCTTTGTTTTTGATTTTCCACTGACAACCCATCCTATTTGATTTGTTTTAAGCCTAACAAATAGAACAATTTTATGGCCGTCTGCCAACCCCCTTTATCTAGAATAACAATGTGTAGAATTTTCCCATATGAGATCGACATCACAGTTGATTTTTAGCCTTATTTTTTAGCCTTATTTATGATCTCAAAAACAAAAAAATGAGTTTTTACCTTAAATTTTAGATATTTAAGCCACTTCTCTACCCTGTTTTATAACATAAATGAGTCGAAGTTGGCTAAAGCTTGAAAATAGCTCTCAGATAATGAAATCTAATATATAAGCACTTCAGGGTCTATTTCTATGTAATACTAAAGTTGAACTTTAGTATTACATAGGTTGCACATATCAAATCTTATATAAATCAATTTTTGTGTAGGAGTTTAAAACCCAATCAAAGTACATTCTCTACATATAATTATTTTTCTTCCCAACTCACATGTAAATGTAAATGGCTTTTTTTTAATTCACTCTAAATTTTATAAGGGCTTTATGAATAGAACTTCAAAAATAGTTTATAATTTTAGCTATTTAGGTAACTTTTAGTATTATCAACATCTACTCCGTTGATATTCCGGCATTACAAAGGAGGAGATGTTGATAATACCAAAAACACTAAAGGCTATTATGAGGCCTTAACTCTACTTATCTGAAGACCTAAAAACCAAAGGCTCATTGAAATCAAATTCAATGCCCTTCATGTCTACTTTATCCAAAACCCACTGTGAGTCTTCTGCTCGACCATTTCCAACTTGATTTAAAATCACACGACCTGTTTTTTCGGTCATATCGCCATGCTTATTTTTAAAACTAACCGCAAAGGCGCCTTCTACCTGACCTTTTTTGATAGTCTTGGTCCATAGTTTTTTAACTTCGTACTCAACCGCATCTAATTGATTGGGAAGCATCTTTTCAATCAAACTCGTTTGAAGCTTTTCTTGAAGATCCTGGTGAAAGGCCTCCCCATAAGTAGGCTCATGGTAGAACATCTTCCAACTAGCAAACACAGCTCCTAAGATCAGAACAAAAGCTAAAATAGACTTTTTATATTGATGCATGAACGCCACCTTTATACCTGTAGTCCTAAGAATACTTCATTTTTCAAAATATATAAGTCCTAACCTAGGTCTAAGTCCCTTAAAAGCTTTCTATAGCAATCTTAAGCTTTTCGACTCTAAATATTTGGCACTTAACATATGGACCAAAGCCTTATTTTCTCATTAAACTAGACCTGAATATGACACAAAAATAGTTCACAGACTGATACTGCATGCCCAAAACTACATAGGAGTTTCTTTTTGGCCCAATCTCTTACCTCTTCTATAGATACTCAATCAGACAGTTTTAAAGCAAATAAAAAAGCTCTTATCGAAAAAGTAGAAAGCTTTAAAAAAATACTTCACACAATCAAACAAGGCGGAGGCTCTGAAGCACTTGAACGCCATAAAAAAAGAGGAAAATTACCTGCCAGAGAACGTATTCAAAAGTTATTAGACGCTGACAGCTCCTTCCTCGAAGTCGGAGCCTTGGCAGCACTAGACATTTATGACAACAAAGCTCCCTCAGCTGGTGCTATTGCAGGAATTGGTCAAATTTCAGGTAGAACCTGTATGGTTTTAGCAAATGACGCCACCGTAAAAGGCGGTACTTATTTTCCGCTCACAGTTAAAAAACACTTAAGAGCACAAGAAATTGCCTTAGAAAATAACTTACCCTGTATTTACCTTGTTGATAGTGGCGGGGCTTTTTTGCCCATGCAAGATGAGGTTTTCCCTGATAGAGAACATTTTGGAAGAATTTTTTATAACCAGGCTCGAATGTCCTCCTTAGGGATCCCGCAAATATCTGCTGTCATGGGTAGCTGTACGGCTGGTGGTGCTTATGTTCCTGCCATGAGTGATGAAAATATTATTGTGAAAGAAAATGGCACTATCTTTTTAGGGGGTCCACCACTTGTACAAGCTGCCACTGGTGAAATTGTTGGCACTCAAGAGCTCGGTGGCGCACATGTTCATTGTGAAAAAAGTG
>CALGNA010000058.1 GCA_937958795.1 uncultured Bdellovibrionales bacterium
TTGATTTACATGCTAAAATTATAGACTACGTATACAGCTTTAATGAACAGAGTATGTTTATTATCTTAGAAGGAGCAGAAAAACCCTTTCGCTTTGACCAAAAGACGGCAGCAAATCTCATCACTCAAGACATTCTAAACCAACTCAATATTTCCAATATAAATCAGATGACCCAATTAGACTTTGGTCTCAACAATGCAAAAATCACTTTTGTTTTTCAAAGCAATAAAGGCACTCACTGTTTTGTATTTGAAAATGCCAAAATGAAATGCTTAGGGCCTAATACAAACAGACTTCTTGGCTTAGGAGGTGATTATGGTGATGAGTTTGAATCCACTTTACTTAATATTAAAGACATACCAGCAATCACACTAGGACATGCTAATGATGAAATCATCAAAGTTCTAGCCACGAGATCAGCCCTTTGTGCGTTACTAAAAAGCGGTTTTGTAAAGTGCTGGGGACAGAATATGATTGGTCTTATTGGAGAAGACAATGCCAACATAAACAATATATCTCGTGCTGGAGCAGGCCTTGTTGACCTCCCTTATATGAACCTTGGACCATCTAGAGTAAAAGATATTTATTCTACAGATAAATTTTTTAATCCTACTGTTTGTGCACTTTTTTATAATGGAAATATGAAGTGTTGGGGCTCAAATAGCTTTAACCTTCTCGCACAGTCTACCTACATTGACGAAAGAAAAAATACAGATCAAGACACTCCAACTTTTAGCCTTAACAATTTAGAAAGTTTTGATTCCATCAAACTCGATAGAAATCCATTTTTTATAAAAAAGATTTCACTAAACTCATCTTCTATTTGTGCACTCACTCTAAATGGCAAAGTAAAGTGCTGGGGCAAAGGATCAGACGAAAGTCTTATTTTAGAAGATCCGCAACATAGAGATTACATAGACTTTCAAACACAGTACCGTGTTACAGATATTATCAGTTACTCCTCCGGACACTGTGCCCTCTTTGAACACAACAAAATAAAGTGCTGGGGAGCAAGCGGGGAATCCGTCGGCTTGCCTGCTAATATTCTATCTCAGATTCAAAATACATATGAGGCTTACCAATTAGATTTTATAGACCTAGGAGCCAAACCAGTAACTCACCTCTTTAGCTACTATTCAACAGTTTGTGCCATCCTATCTGAAGAAAGCATCTATTGCTGGGGAAACAAAGAAACAGACGCATCTCAAAGCCCCATTTCTGAAATGCTAAATGTTGCACCCCACAAAGTTGCTGACGTCTTTAGAAATGGAGCTATGGGTAAGCTTTCAGCTCTTTTGAGCAATGGTCAAATTATTGGTATTAATAATGATTTTACAACAGAATCAAATCCACAACTCATCTCCCCTATACCAACCAATCTATACGACTCCTTTTGTGCTGAATCTATTGATTCTAAACTCTACTGTTGGAACTCTGAAGACTATATAATTCCTGATGGACGAGATTTTTTACAGTTTCCATAGTAAAGACAAAGTACAGGTTAGATTCTTTCTTTATACTCTTATTTTCATTATAAAGGCGGCTCCAGTGTCATTAGCAACTTAGCACTATAAAAAATTCGATTTGCATCTACCCAGACCTGACCATACTCATCACACTCCCATCCATCATAATATTTACTACAGCTGGGTCCCCAACTGTTTCGAATTAAGACTTCGTAGCGGGCATTCCCTAAACCCTTGATGTTCTCCGTATTTAATTTTTCTCTAAACCCAATTATCATTGAGGCATGTGTGATCTTCTTAGATTCAGGATGAACTTTTCTTAAAGTAGCTCCATTATATGAAATATAGACTGGCAAAGGGTCTTTAACGCTAAAGGCTGTCATAATTTTTTTAATAAAATTATCAAAACTAATAATAGTCTCTCCATAAATATTTTTTACGAAAGTTTTATCATATTTTATATTAAAATTCTCATGGTGATAGACATCTTTGCAAAAGCTACCAAAAAAACCTCTCCAACTTCTGTATGCAAGAGAACCGTTGATCATAGATTTTAAATAATTATTATTATATGAACTTCGAACTCCAAGACTTTGCTCGCCATTCACTAATTTCTTAAGAGCATTTACTTTGTAATCAGTGCTTCGAGAGGTTCTTTTAATTCTTCGATAAGCATTTAAAAAGTTATTTGAATAAAACTCATCTCTTTGAGGAAATATCTTTTCCGTAAAGCTCCCCTCTTCGCATGCTCCGTAACTTTGAATTCCTTTAAAAATCTTCTCAATATCTTCGTCAAAACCACCAATTATTCCAGAATATAAAGCAGGATTATAAAGTAAAACTAACCAAAATGTAGCTACTTTAAAATTTACACCGTAGTATTTGAGAATATAACTATCAATCATACCCTTTATAGTAAAAGCATAACAAGAATCAGAGTCTTTTTGATCTAAAGAATCTTCATACTGAAAAGGAGCGTATAATTCACTTACACGTAAGGTCATTGACGGCTCAACTGCTGACCATTTGGTATCTATTTTTCTTAAATATTCAAAACTGTCGGCAAAACAGTTTAAACTCATCAGAGACAAAAAGATAATACATAGTTTGGTCATACATAGGAATAAGCAAAATGTATTCCAGACTATCTAATTGATAATAGCCCTATTTTGAGCTTATATTAAACCTAGATGGGTCTCAATAAATGACAAAAAGGCCTTTCTAAAACTTTATACAACTGTAAAAGTTATCTACAAATAGCTTTATTAAATAACAAATCTCAAATAACCATTTATTATATCTCGTATTAAAATAAACACACTGAGTTCAACACCAGTTGCCTTGAAATAAAGAGTTCTATGGCTATTATGCCCTGAACACTAACTTGTGGGAGGGGGAATGTTTCGTGTTTATCTATATTATGGTATCAGTCTCATATTTTTTTGCTTATTATCTTTAAGTACAATATCACACGCACAGTTTACTATTGAAAAAGCCTGGCAACTCACCAACGGGTACTCTCTAAGTACGAATTCCAACATCTACACAAGTCTACAAACTACAACGCAACAAAAACAACCTAAAGACATTGTTCTTGAAATCATTAACCATGATCAATCACTCTTTTTACAAAATGTTGTTGCTAGGTTTGGAGTCCCTTTTCCAAATAGAAACTCTGCATTTGACTCTAACTATGGAGATGCAATTGCTACTTTCCAGTACTTTGCAGACAACAACATCTCCTATGATCAAATATTTAAACAACCAGCTCCAGTTATCTGCAAAGAATCCTTTTGTTCGGGAATGATAAGCAAATATGATTCTATCTTGTTAGACAAAGACCTTAGTCAAATTTATTCTGAGTTTCATAATTCAAAGCCAGAACAATCTCTTGGGATCTATAATACTCACCAATATGGAAGTGCAAACTTCTTACTAGGCACAAACAGAAGAGCCATAAAAAAAATAATGTCTGACTTTCTTTGTATGGATATTGAACACAGAAAAAACTTTGATCTGCCACCCAACTGGATTTCAAAAGACGTAAACAGACGCCCAAGTGGTGACGCTACACTCTTTACTCAAAAATGCTTAGGTTGCCACGCCTTTATCGATGGCGGACGCCCAGCCTTTGCTTATGTCGACTACACTCCACGCAATGGAACATCTTTGTCACAAGAAGTTCGACAAAAAATGAACTCAAATTCACACGTTTTTAGATTTGGGACTCCTGTAACAAGTGACACTTGGATCAACTACCTCTTTGAAAACAACCCCGAATATGCCTTTGGGTCAGAATACACTGGAATTGAGAGCTTCTTGGATATGGTTACAAAGCAACCTGAGTTTTCAACTTGCTTTGTTGAAAAAATCCACAAAAGCACCTGCGAAAATAAACCCATGTCTAAAGAACAAAAAGAACAAATAGCAGCTTCAAATAAAAGCAACCTTACTTTTAATAATGTTTTCACGGAGGTTTTACTTAATGTCTGTATTTAAATTAAAGAAGCTATTTTTTAGTACAACCCTAATAAGTACAATCCTTTTAATTGGATTCAATGCTTCATCAGTCGAGCTAAAAAGCGCCAAACAAATCATCCTACAACTTGAGCAAGTACTCCCTACCAATAGGCAGTCCCCAAACCTCAAACCCGAAGAAGTTCAGCGCTATTCTAAACTTTTAAATACCTATAAAACCTTTGATTCTTTTAACAGTAATTACCTTGGTTTTTTGTATGAACTTATATTTCAACAATGCCAATCACGGATACAACTTGAAGCTACTAACTCAGTAGCACAACCCTTTATATCTTCAGGTTTTGACATTAACAATAATTCATTAACCGACCAACAGTACCTACAAGGCTATTTAGGACTAACAGCTTCTTATCAAAGCATAATTACAAGCAGTGGCTTTCATCAAGTTACTCTTAGCTCTGAAGACCTCAATCAAACTATTTCTAACCTAGCAAATCACCCAAAGAAAACAGAGAGTTTTCTTACATCCGTATGTTTATTACAACTTTTTCAACCCGGAGTTTATTTAAAATGAAAATACCTAAAAAAATTCAAAAACAAATTATGAGCATGGGTCACAAAAAGCCTGTCACAAGAAGAGACTTTCTTGGTTATGGACTTCACGGAGCTGTTGCAACTGCTGCACTCACAAACTTTGGAATTCCACAATTTGCTTTGGCGCAAAACAACTCTCTGCCTATTCCGTTTATAAGCTTTGATCTAGTAGGCGGAGTTGGTATGCCAGGTAATTTCTTAGCAGCAGGAAGAGAAGGTATAAAAAATGGCAACATAGACCTTTTGCCTAACTACGACTCTCTTGGTTGGGATCCAAATATCTCAAGCCCAGATACCCGATTTGGCCTTCCAATGGCGGGTGAAAACCTTGGGTCTGTACTTCAAGGCATGACAAGAGTTATGTCCGATGAAGCACAACGCAACTTAACCATGTGCTCTTTTTGCCACATCTCTGATGATGACTCAAATAATAATAAAACATCAGCCCTCCATTATATAACTAAATCTCAAAATTTCTTTGCTCAAAAAAGCAATACACTTGTTCAAAACGCAGGAACACGAAACAGTGTTTCTGGAGGCAACACCCAAGTCGCTTCTGTTTTATCAGACCAGAGACCCGTATTTATTGATGATTTTGATAAATTTCTGGAAGGGATTTCCAACAAAGCTATTCGAACAAATCAACTTTCTAATGATTACTTCTCTTCGACAAAAAGCATCATACGAAAAAATTTAGACCTTATTGTGAATAATCCAAACTATGATTTTGATTCAAAAAATCATTTAGATATATATGATCAGTTTATTGCCCTTTCTGCAGGTGATAAATTAGACCCCCGACAAAACGACTTCTTTGGAAGGAGAAGAATTGCGAATGAAAGACTGATTCCCTACGCTATCACAACAAATGTAATCGACGGCAATTTCGGGCCAAGCACCATTGCTTTACCTGGTTTTGACTATCATCAAAATAATCAATCTATTAATGATGCAAAAGACATTGAAGCTGGAGAATACATAGGACTAGCAGTTGAATATGCACACACGACTCGAAAACCATTTTTCTTTCAAATATTAACTGATGGTGGAGTAGATTATACACCTGGAACAAGAATTGCTCGAGGTGACGCTGGTGAAAAATCAATGACAGTCATTGGATATTTTGACCCAAATAAGAAGCCTGAAGCGAGTCATTTTCAATCTGGTTTTTACAGAGAAGGACAAGGAGCTGACAAGGACACTCTCATTGGTCAGTCCACAGAAACAGTAGCAAGTGGAGTTTTATTGAATTACTTGGCAGTTTCTGGATTAAGCCAACACAATGGCTCCCTTATTGACGCAGGACTACTCAACAATAGCGAGTTTATGAACTTACAAATGTTACATGTTTAATTTTCTATTTATATTAGGGTCTATACTTATACTTACAAACTGTAGTTTCAACTCACCTGAGACTACAAAAACTTCATTCGATGATAATTTTTTTACACAATCATCTGATAAACAACGATTGGAGCTTGATTTTTATCAAAAAAATATTCATCCAAAGCTTCTTAATAAATGTTCATCATGTCACCAAACGAGTCAGCTGCCGAAGTTTGCGGTATCCAATGCTTCTGACTCCCTGGAAGTCTTTCGGTCGCGTATTACTTCTAAATCAGGGCAAACAGCCAAGGCCATTATTTGGGCGGAGAATTTACACTGTGGAAAAATAGAGTTTTGTGACTCTAACCCTGACCTCGTTTCTTATATTAAGCTCTTTAATCAAATCGGAACAGATACCACTCGGACTAGTATTGATACTGACCAAGGCGGCAAAAAGAACCTCTCTACTCAGATAGTTGTATATTTTGATAGTGAGTCTGAGGATACACAGAATATACCCCATCAAGTTCTTTTCCAGGGCGCTAACCTTGCACTACACTTTTTAAGTGATAACTCTACCGATGGAACACTTTTTATACATTCACTCAGCATTAAAAACACAAGTCAAAACACTGAAGGAAAAGCTATTAGCTTTAAAGGTTTAAAATTAGCAACTACGAGCAAACATAGCTTTTTATTCCAAGGCTTAGAGACCCAAGCTTTTGATGTAACGGATCAGACTTATGAATTCTCACCTAATGACTATATACAGATTATATTTTCGGGGAATGACAATACTGAAGCCTCTGGCTACTATAGCTTTCAGTTTGAACTGATTGAATAATTATTGATTAATACTTCAAATAATCCAAAGATTCGATTTCATAACCCGAACGGCCAATGGCATACAGCTCCGATCCCTGTCCCAATGTTCCATAACGATTTAGACCCCAGCACTTCATTTGATCTGTTACATAAATTGCGCATAACTGCAGATCCAAGAGAAGTAAGTTCTTTACCTTGATATCCCCAAGAGGCAAATAAACAGACTGATCTAACTCACTTTGATTTTTACCAAATCTATAAATTGAATTAGGCAACCCCAACTGACCAACAGAGTTCTCACCCACGCACTTCAACTGACCCGCACGTGTTAAAATACAATTGACACGAGATCCTACAAAATACTTTTCACTTTTATCATAAGGAAAAATTGGAGAGAGGCTTAAACTTTCTTCCTGGGTAAAGCCATAAACTCTTGCATCTAAACCTTGAGCTAAATCATAGTCTCTATTATGCCCCCAACATCTTCTTGTCCTATCTTCAAAATCAGCACAAATTATTCTTCCATCATAATCTACAAGTTCAATAGCCCTACTAGTTGTGTTAAATCGCATTGGCTGTAGATTTTGCATATCTCCAGGCTCATCACCTACAGATGCATTTCCGTCAATTTGACTCCAATCCTTTCCCCAGCATTTTATTGTTCCATTTTCTAGTAAGACACAAATATTAAAGCCCGTTGATACAAATTTAATAATCTTTGATTCAAAAACAATTGGCCTAAGACTGCTCATGTCTCCTTCTGCGCTTCCAAGTGAAACCCCATTGTTCTCTAAACCTAACAAGGACCACTCATTATCACCCCAGCAATAAAGCTCTCCATCAAAGTACAAGACACAGACAGTGTAGTAACCTACTTGCCCCCATTGTATCATTTTCTTTTTTGGAATATTTACCGAATTATAATCACTTAAAAATGAACCAACACCTCCAATGCTTTTGAGAGCAGAATCTTGGCCTAAAACGCCAAACCTATTGCCTCCCCAGCACATAATGGAATCTTTAATTAAGACTGCACACAAGCCCCCACCTATAAAAAAAACATCTCTTACCTGATCGCCTAAATCTATATAAGGCATACCCTCAATCAGGGCCTGGCTGTTGTACCTAAATGCACCACTTTTTCCCTGGCCAAGCACACCAGCTTCTCCTGCCATCCAGCACTTTAATTTTAAAAGTGTAGTCAAACCACATAAAGTATGAGCGTTTGTAAACAATTTAATTATAGGCTCTGAAAATTTAATAAAATCAGTGTTAGCAATCTCCTGAGGCTCGTCGCCAATATTGTAAAAACTAAAATCAGGAGCCTCGATACCAAGTCTCCCTAGACCATTGCTTCCCCAACATTTTACCTGACCCATTTCAAATAAAACACAAAAGGATCTATCCAGTGCAACAATTTGAATTACTGGGGAATCCGTTCCAAAATCTATGAAATTCGAATCTCCAATATCCTTTAAGAGTTCAATCCCAAAAACAGCTCGTCCAAGCCCCAGAAATCCAGACTTATTACTCCCAACACATTTCACCTTACCATTTATCATTAAAAAGCAGTTTACGGAATGCGATGATGCGACATATTTTATTCGAGAATACTTTCTCTCATCATCAATTTTTTGAATAGCTAGATCAAGAGATTCAGATCCAACTACCTTAGCTGTTAAACTCATACTTATATTAAAGCTAATTACTTCTATACCTGAGTCTATAAAATACTGCCGATAACCTTCGGTTTTTAATTTTCCTACATGTAAAAAACTATTTAAATCGATAGGGTTGAACTTTAAGTTATCTAAACCAAGCTTAATGTCTTCAATTTGTAAATTAAAGTCCTTAACAACAATACTATACTGACTCTTTAGCTCTTCAAGATGAAATCTGGGATCACTTAAGAACAATGATCCATCTTCACCGTAATCTGACCCTATCGATAAACACATTTTATCTTCTGAATTAAAATATTCTTTACTTTCACATACTGTAATTCTTGATCTACTTAAATGAGAAACAGGAATTTCAGCACTTACTGTAAACTCAGATTTAAAAACCTGACTCTCAAGAGAAAAAGCCAAGTTACTTCCAAATAATACAATAACCCATAAAAATATAATTTTATTTACTAAACTTAATAAATTCACTACTAACCCCTTAGTCATCAATTTAAAAATTACTATTAATATTTTAAATAATCTAAAGACTCTAATTCATAACTGGATCGACCGACAGCTCTCATCTCTGATCCTTGGCCTAAAGTTCCATTGCGATTGAAACCCCAACACTTCATTTGATCTGTTACAAAGATAGCACAAAGCTGTAAATCTAATAGCAACAAGTTTTTAACTCTAATATCACCAAGTGGCAGATAGGTAGACCTGTCTAATTCATTTGCATCCTTACCAAACCTATAAGTTGATGCTGGCAATCCAAGCTGTCCAAAAGAGTTATCTCCTAAGCACTTTAACTGCCCTGCTGTGGTTAGAATACAATTCACTCTAGATCCCACAAAATACTTTTCAATATATTCGTTAGGAAAAATAGGCTTTAAATATGCACTTTCTCCGTCAATAAATCCATACGAATCCATATCTATACCTTGGGCTAATTGATAGTAAGTATTTTCTCCCCAGCACCTTCTTGTTGTATCAGCAAAGTCTGCGCATATAACTCTATTGTCACTTGTAATATCAATTGCTTTGCTAGTTGTACCAAAGGCCATAGAAGCTAAACTTTTAATTTCACCAGGCTCATCACCAATAGACTCTTTACTTCTGATATCAGACCAATCTCTTCCCCAGCACTTAACCTGCCCATTCTCTAATAAGACACATACATTGTAACCTGTAGAGACAAATTTAATAATTTTTGACTCAAAAGCGATTGGCTTCAAATTTTTTATATCACCAATATTTTTTCCAATCGAGTCTCTTTTAGACTCTTGCCCTAAAAGCCCTCCTTTATTGTAGCCCCAACAGTATAAATCACCATCTTCATACAACACACATGGAGAGTAAGACGAAATAGTCCCCCATTGTTTCATTTTCTTTTTTGGAACGGCAATTGAATCAAAACTGTGCATTGGTGTACCCAAGCCACCCATACTTTGAAGGCTTGTTTCTTGACCTAAAGCACCGTATCTATTTTCACCCCAACACTTTATTGAATCCTCAAATAGAATGGCACAAATAATACTGTCACCAGCAAAGAACATATCCTTTACCTGATCTCCCAAATTTATGTAAGCTGCATTTTCTATATCAGCCTGGCTTCTATACCAAGATACATGAGTTTCTTGTCCTAATATACCTGCAGCGTTGCTTCCCCAACACTTTAAATTGGAACCAACTGTTAAACCACAAATCGTTTTTCTATTTGAAAACATTTTTTTTATTGGCTCAGAAAATTTAATAAAATCTGTCTGAGCAATTTCTTTAGGCTCATCACCAAGGCTATAAAGGTTAAAATCAGGCGCTTCTATTCCTAGTCGCCCTAGCCCATTGCTTCCCCAACACTTAACCTGTCCTATCTCAAACAAAGCACAAAATGCACGATCTAGCGCAACGACTTGAATAACTGGAGAGTCCGTCCCGAAATCAATAAAACTTGAATCACTCAGGTTTTTTATGAGTTTAATTTCAAAAGCAGGGCGCCCTAAACCTAATATTCCAGACTCGTTCACACCAACACACTTTACTTTTCCATAAACTGTCAAAAAACAATTAACATCATCCGTTGTTATTACAGATTGAATTCTGGTGTACTTTTTCTCATTATCAATTTTTGCAATATAAGAACCTAAGGATTCAGGTTCAACTGTCCAGGCCCTCAACTTTAACTTGATACTAAATTTAATCTTTTTTACTTCAGGGTTTATAAAATACTGAATGTAGCCTTCTGTTTTAAGCTTCCCAATATGTAAATAACTATTTAATTGTGTGTATTCGTGAGTCATAGCATTTAAAACAGGCTCTATACCATCTATACTCAAACTAAAATCAATGATATTAATGTTGTATTGATACTTTAGGTCTTCAAGATGAAGTCTAATATCACTTAAAAATAAGGATCCATCTTTTGCAAAATCAGAACCAACTGATAAACAAATTTTATCTTCATTATTATAATAGGGCTTATTTTCACAAACTGTAATTCTTGGTTTCCTTAAGTCAGAAACCAACACCGTACTACTAACTGTAAATTCAGATTCAAATATCTGGTTAGTTTGTGAAAATGCCATCTGATTGATTGTTGAAATACTCAATACAACAACCAAAAATTTATTTATGATTCTAAAAACCAAAACTCCCCCTCTTCTAAACTTGGAAATTCACATATACTTAATACTTTAAATAATCTAAAGACTCTATTTCAAACATAGACTTACCAATAACCTTGTCTCGACTCCCATGCCCCAGTGAACCACTGTTATTAGACCCCCAACACTTTACTCTTTCGTCAACAAAAACAGCACACAGCTGCAAGTCTAGCACCAATAAACTCTTTACCTTAATGTCTCCCAAGGCTAAGTAATCAGCCTTATCTAATTCTAGTTGGTCCTTACCGAAGCTACGAATACTTAATGGCATACCCAACTGCCCAAATACGTTACTTCCCAAACACTTTACTTGACCTGCAGCAGTTAAAATACAATTTACACCAGACCCACTATAGTATTTTTGTATATTTTCATTAGGAAAAATAGGACTCAGTAACTGTGCCACCGATTGCATTACACCGAGTGAAGTCTTCAACTTGAGGCCCTGCGCCAATTGGTTCACATCATTTGTCCCCCAACAGATTCTTGTATCATCCATAAAATCAGCACAAAAAACATTGTCTTTTTGAATAATATCTTTGACCTTACTTGTTGTGTTAAACTTAAAAGACTCTAGGTTTTTTATTTCACCCGCATCGTCTCCGAGATACTTGTTTTTGTTTGCAACTGTTAAGTTAAGACCCCAGCACTTTACCTCTCCTACTTCTAGCAAAACACATATATTCCGATCTGAATAAACAAACTTAATGATATGAGTATCAAAAACTATAGGCACCAGACTCTCAATCTCTCTAGCACTTTTACCAATTATGTCCTGGTTTTTTTCTTGCCCTAAAATCCCTAACGAATTATTACCCCAACAGTAAAGCTCTCCATCCACATATAAAATACAAACAAAACCAGCTTTCGAAGCACCCCACTGTAACATTTTTTTTTGTGGTATCTTTATAGGCTTTAACTCTCTCAGTTCTTTGCTATCTTGACCAATTATCTCCAGGCTAGTCTCTTGACCTAACTGGCCATAATAGTTATTGCCCCAACACTTTATTGTGTCATTTTCTAAAATGGCACAAATGCTATAAAATCCAAAAAAAACATCTTTTACTTTTTCACCTAAAGGAACATAAGGCATTTCTTCAATATCAATTTCACTTGCATATAAAAACGGATCAGCTTCAACTGGCGCCAAAGCACTTCTTTGTTCAGCAAGCCAACATTTGATATTTTTCTCTATTGTTAGAGCACAAATAATATTATTGTGGGAATAAAGCTTCATGATTGGCTCAGACAATTTTATAAACTTACTATTTCTAATTTCGTTAACTTCATCACCTATAGCATCTCCAAAAATATTCTTGTCATAACCCAAAATTCCTCTAAAATTATCACCCCAACACTTAATTTGTCCATTTTCAAACAAAACACAAAAAGCATCTTCAAGACCAATGATTTGCAAAATCGATAAGTTTGTTCCAAAGTTTATAGAGTAAGATTCATTTAA